>JAFAID010000196.1 GCA_019236925.1 Mycobacterium sp.
TCGGTTGATCCTTGACATGCCAGAACCCTGAGGCGGCGCGCAGCGCGCGAATCGGCGCCAGCAGGGCTGGCTCATGGACCACGTGGCACCGGCCCTGAAGACCTGCACGTACATGGCGGACTCATAATCCTTTGGTCGCGGGTTCGAGCCCCGCCCGCCCCACAAATTATTTGTATGACCTCGGCTGATGGTTGACATTCCTACTTCGGGTGATGCCTGACAGTGTTTCGGCTGATGCTTGACAGCTACTTCGGTTGATCCTTGACACTCCCGGAATGAGGGAGTTGAGCGTGGCTGAGCAGAGGTATCAGGCCGTGTTAGCGGTGATCAGCGACGGGTTGTCGATTTCGCAGGTTGCCGAGAAGGTTGGGGTGTCGCGCCAGACGCTGCACTCGTGGTTGGCCCGTTACGAAGCGTCGGGCCTTGCGGGGTTGGTGGATCGGTCGCATCGACCGGCGAGCTGTCCGCATCAGATGCCGGCGGTGGTGGAGGCCGCGTTGTTGGAGTTGCGCCGGTCGCGGCCATATTGGGGGCCGCGGCGGTTGGTGTTCGAGCTGGCCAAACGCCGGGTGGCGCCGGTGCCCTCGGAGTCGGCGGCCTATCGGGCCTTGGTGCGGGCCGGCATGATCGACCCGAGTGTGCGGGATCGGCGCTCGCGCAAGTGGAAACGCTGGGAACGCGGTGCGGCGATGGAGTTGTGGCAGATGGACATCGTGGGCGGATTCCCGCTGGCCGACGGCAGCTGCGCCAAGGCCTTGACCGGCGTCGATGACCATTCCCGCATGTGTGTCTGTGCGCGGTTGATGGCCCGCGAGCGCACCCGGGCGGTCTGCGACGGGCTACGCGCTGCGCTGAGCGCCTACGGGGCGCCCGAGCAGATCTTGACCGATAACGGCAAGGTGTTCACCGGCCGGTTTTGCCATCCGCCCGTCGAGGTGCTCTTCGATGCGATCTGTCGCCAGACTGGGATCGAGCATCTGTTGACCCAGCCCCGGTCTCCGACGACGACAGGCAAAATTGAGCGGTTTCACCGCAGTCTGCGCGCTGAATTCCTCAGTACCACATCCCCATTCAAGAATCTGAAGGCGGCCCAACAAGCCCTTGACGAGTGGGTGCACTACTACAACACCGCACGGCCACACCAATCTCTGGATATGGCCACCCCTGCCCAACGGTTTAACGCAGCCCCGTCCTTAAGGCCAGTGGACGGCATGCCCGCTGGCGGGCACCAGGACCGCAGCGGCACACACTGGGTCAGCCGCCGGGTAGGCGCCAATGGCGTGGTGGGCGTGTCCTGGCAGCAAGTCTGCGTCGGACGCCATTACGCCGGCGCCCGCTGTGATGTCCACGTCGACGGCCAACTGCTGCGATTTTGGATCGGCGACCAACTAGTCAAAACCGCCGCCCGCACCAGCCACGGCGAGGTACGAAACAAACGGGCCCTCCGCACCAGCGCACGGGCCTAAACCACAACACAGAGTGTCAAGGATCAACCGACATAGAAACGTCAAACATCAACCGACGCCGAACAGAGGCTCCATACGATAGCCGCCTTTACCTGCGACAACTCCCACTGCCGCATGGCGCAAGAATGTTCGAGGGGTGGCTCCGTCTCGCGAGCGTGTCACAACCTCCTGCAAAGTGGCGGCGGCTGCCTTCAACGCGTCGTTTTGGGCGTGAACATAGGTCCGCATGCTGAAGGCCGGATCGGCGTGGCCGAGCCATGCGGAGATGACCGCGATCGGCACGCCGCGCGCTTGAGCGCTTTCGCCAGGGCCGCACGGTCAGGCGGCGACCAGTCGTCGGGCACGTCAATCGGAGCCGCCCGGTCGAATCTATTGGTCCCTCGGTGCGTCACGGGTGACGTTAGGCGATCACGCCGGACCGAAAGCCCCTTGTCCAGACACCCGTGCTGGCATGGAAGATTAGGAATGTTCGTGTATGCCAGGTTTAAACAGGTTGCCGCCGTTGTCGGCCTCGGGTGGGTGACCGTTGTAAGTCCGGGTGCGGCGCACTCGCAGCCGCCGCACATTCCCCAGGACACTGACATCATCTGCCCTGACATCGCGGGGATTAACTACGTCCGGGATGCCAACGATTCGCGTGCGTACTACCTCTGCGTGGATGGAGAGCAGAAGCACCACTTCCGATGTCCACAGATCACGCTATTAATCATGGCGATGCCGCCCAAGTGCCTTCCGATCGGTCGTTAGTCTGGGTGCCACGATCAAGTATCCGCGTTCGAATTTTGACGCCTTCCGGTCAGCTCGTTGCGTTCGTCGAGCAGTTCGTCGACCTGGCGACTTGACGGCTCGCCACCGTGTTCACGGACCGACCAACGCACATCGCTGCGCGGGGGCTCGGTGTCACGACGTTGTCACAAGTCGCGGTAAACAATGTGACAACACCGACGGATACCCGCGAACGTGCACGGAGCTATTTTCCCTGGCCACGCTGAACTTTCGCTGCTGCGGCGAATACCCGCGAATACCCGCAGATGTACGCTGAGCCGCCTTGTAAGCGAGCGGTCCTCAGTTCAATCCTGACAGGTCACCCCCGCCAGTGGCTGATGGTCAATGGTGACCCGCCGACGGCGATGCGGCGCGAGGGTGTACCGCACCGTCGCCGTATCGACGGATCTCAGCGGGAACAGCACGGGAATACTCACCGCATCACCACCTCCACGCGCTACCGAATATTGTGCACCGCAAGCCCTCTGCGATGCCGTGGGTGTTCTGCTCGCACGTCGATCGCGGGGCTAAACGATGTGGATGGGCACCGCGTGCGCCGGATTTGCTCCGTATCCTAGTGCGTTCCACTGCGGGTGGTCGGGTTGGCTGCGACCGGTGAGGTCCCTGGCCCGGGCGCGTACCGTGGTTTTTCCCAATTGTTCCAAACGGGTGTGAAGTTCCCAGCGTCGCCAGCTGTGTGGCTGGGGTGGTCCAAGAAGGTGGGCGTCGTGCCATCGGTGGCCCACGCGGACCCGCACACCCTCGATGGGCGCCAAGCCGGACCAGGCCAGCCCGCGAATCGTCACCTGGCCACGGTTAATCACTTGGCCTGCAACAGGTTCAGTAATGAGCGCTCGAACTCGCTGGTGGCGTACGGGCGTGCTCGACCGGTCGCCGCCCGCGCGGATGTAGCGGTACTTCTCGGTTTGGAAATATCCGTTGAACGCGTGGTCGATGACGTCGATCTCGGTCAGCCATTTGACCGACGCCACCCCATACCATCCCGGCACAATGACCCGCAGCGGGTAGCCGTGCTGGGTTGGCAGCGGCGCACCGTTCATTCCGTAGGCCAGCAGAGCATTGCTGTCGGCGATTTCCTCGAGGCTCAGGCTGCGCTCGAAGAAGACGGTCCGAGGCTGTCCGTCCACGGGTCCGCAGTCCGCGCCGCGGAACAACACCTCGCACGCGCCGGAGGTGGGTTTTGCACGGCCGAGGATCTCGATGAGGGGAACGCCAGTCCATTCGGCGGTGCTCACGGCGCCGAGACGCCATTGCTCGCCCGGCGCCTGCGGGTGGAACGCCACCCGGTTGTTGCCGGCGCACTCCAGCGTCACAATCTGTGTGACTGATCGCATTGCGTACAAGTCGTGCAAGCGATACGTCCGTGCGTGCTCGACACAGCCGGTCACGGTGAGCTGCCAGCCGGCCCCGTCGAGGGCGGGCACGGGAAAGTGGTTGCGCACGTAAAACTGGGCGTTGGGCGTGATCTCGGCACCGTTCAATGCGGTCATCGGTGTTTCCGCGTTGAGGGGGTTCGCCCGCTGAAGGATCAGACCCGCGTCACGGGCCTGGCGAGTGGCCACCTCGGCGTCGATGATCGCGGCAGTGAGGATCTCGGGCATGCGATCCCCTACGCTGCGTGGACCGGGGCCAGCGGGCCGGCGCCAGTGCGTTCGCGGTCCGCGTTCGCTAGCGCCTTCCACCCGGCGTATCCGCCAAGCAGATCGGAGACGTCTACGAAGCCAACGGCTGACAGCCAGCTTGCCGCGATCATCGAGCGGTAGCCGCTGGCGCAGTGCACCACGGTTGGGCGGCTGCGATCGAGTTCAACGGCTCGCTGCGTCAACTGGGTCAGCGGGATGTGGACGGCACCACATATCACGCCGGCGTTGAGTTCACCTGGGTTGCGCACGTCGACCAGCACCAGCCCGGTGTTCTCGGATTGGCGCGCGGCCAGTTGTGCGGCGGTGAGCCGGGAACTGGACGCGACCGCGTCGGGATGTTCGGAGAAAACCCGGCCGGGATGCTCAAGGTAGCCAACAACGTTGTCGAAGCCGATGCGCCCCAACCGGATTCGTGCCTCCAATTCCTTGCCGCCGGGACACACCAGTACAATGTTGTGATCGGGTCGCAACACGTCCCCGGCGAATTCGGCGAACCGGCCGCCGAGGCCGACGTTGACCGATCCACGCAGGTGCACGGTAGCGAAATCCGCGGGTTCGCGGGTATCCAGCACGACCACCCCGGCGGATCGCAGCGCGGTCAGTTCGGCGAAGGACACCGCGGGCGGCGTTGCCAGCTTGAGCAGTGGTCTCTGTCGGCGGTTGCGTTGTGCGTCGAAGGAGAAATACGGCGGCACTGGCGGTAGACCGTTGCTGACCGCGCTGATGAAATCCGCTTCGTCACACAGGGCAAGGGCGTAGTTCGTCACCCGTTGCTCACCGATCGTGGACGAGGTCTCGGTCGACAGGTTGCGGCCACACGCCGAACCGGCGCCATGGGCGGGGAAGACCCGCGTCTGATCCGGTAACGTCAGCAGCTTGTCATGCAGCGAGCGGAACAGTTGTCCGGCCAGCTCGGCGCTCGAAAGACCTTCAGCTGAAAGAAGATCCGGGCGTCCGACGTCGCCGATGAACATGCTGTCGCCGGTCAGCACCCCGTAAGGTGCGGCGTCGTCGCAATGTTCGTAGACCACCACGCTGATTGACTCCGGGGTGTGCCCCGGCGTCGCCCGAATCTCCAAACGCACCTGGCCCAGATCGACGCGTTGTCCGTCCCAGAGGTATTCGATCGGGTAATCGACCTTGGCACCCTCGCCATAACAGATCGTCGCACCGGTCGCGGCGAGCTCAAGGTGCCCGGACAGAAAATCAGCGTGACAATGGGTTTCGATCACCTTCTCGATACGCAGCCCATCCCGTTGGGCGTCGCAGAGATAGACAGCTACGTCGCGGCGGGGGTCGACCACCACCGCGCGGCCGGATGTCTCATCGCCGATCAGGTAGGACAGCTGGGACAGGCACTCCAGAAAGTACTGGTGAAAGATCATGTCGCACCGCCTTGTTCGTGTGGGCGATTCGCACGTTACGAGGCGATGCTGGTGCGCGAATGGGCCAAATGCCCCATCTTCACTAATCAGCCGCGATGCTGGCCCCGCGGGTTCAGGCGTCGCCGATCAACCCATAACGGGCGGCGAACAGGCACGCCAGGGCCCGGCTGGACACCCCGATCTTGGTGTAGATGTGTTCAACGTGATGACGAGCGGTTCGGCGCGAGATCACCAGCCGCTCGGCAATTTCGGAGTGCTTGAGCCCGAGGGCCATCAGCTTCAGCACTTCTACCTCACGCGGTGTCAGCCCGGCTGGTAACTGCGGGCGGCGTCTCGCTGGCTGACCGGTCGCCCGCAATACCGACTCGACCGCGCTGCCGTCGAGTCGGCCTGCACGCGCCTCACGTCGAAGCTGGACGGCGACGTCGGCTGCGGGGTAGGCGGGGCGGTGCGGCCGCGGCTCCACCCGGGTTCTGTATGTGTCGGCCACCGCCAGGATGCGGCTGGGTAGCGTCATCGCGTTGCCCTTGAGACCTCGTGGGTAGCCTGAGCCGTCGAGCCGCTCATGATGCTCGACTGCCAGCGCACCCAGCGGGGCCAGATCCGCCGACAGGGCAAGGATTCGCTCGGTCAGGTAGGGGTGGAGCCGGACCCGTTCGAACTCAGCCGCGGTCAGCTGGGCTGGCTTGTCCCAGATGGCGTTCGACACGCCAAGCCGGCCCAGGTCGTGTACCAATCCGGCGCGACGAACCAGCTGAATCTCGTCGGCGGGCAATCCACACTCGGTAGCGGCGGCGGCTGCCAGCTCGGCAACACCGCGCGAATGTCCAATCGTGTAGGGCGATTTGAGGTCGACGAAGTTGGCGATCGCCTCCAACGCCGTGTCGAACTCGGCGTACGACAGCCATGCCGTCAGCCCGGGCTCATCAACAATCACCGCATCCCATGTCGTAACGCTATCCAACTCGGCGAACAGCTCGGTAGCCGACGAGCAGAAGACGTCGACCAGAGCGGGGTCGAATTGGGTGCCGCTGCGTTGTCGGGCGACCTCGGTTGCCGCAGCCGAGCCGCCCATTCGATAGAAGACCTCGACGACGTCGGCCAGGTTGACGATGTGCGCGGTGGTCAGGATTTCTTTGCCCTTCGCGCCAGCCGGCGCGCCTTTGCCGTCCCATCGTTCGTAGGTCTGCGCCACGCTGCGCCGGACGTCTTCGCCCAGCCCCAGCTGGACCGCGAGGTCGCAGGCCGCATAACAGTGCCGCTCCATGGCCGCGAGTCGCCTCGGCAATCCGGTCCTCATCAGCTCCGCCCCCAGCTTGGCGCGGTCGATCAGCGATAGGCCGGCACCGAAATGCTCAACCATGAACCGGCGTGCGGCCGCTGGGCTGGCGAAGTCCACGTTTCGGGCGTCGGCCTTCAACGCCAGGTCGTCGCCGAACCACTTCGCTTGCTCATATGCATCGACATGACAGCCCACCCAGGCAAGCAACGCGGTGTAGTAGACGACACCGCGGTCGGACCCGTCCAGCCCCAGCCGATCCGCCAGCCGCATCGAGATCAGGCACTGGCGCAGCACGTGTTCCATCGGCAGGCCCATGCCCAAATCAAAGGCGAGCGACAACGCCGCCAACAGTTCCGCCAGCCGAACGCGCTGACCCGCGGGTGACACACCCACAAGCCGAATTTACGCCGCGCCTTGTTGTCCGGGCGCCGCCGCACCGCGGCAAAACTTAGGGCAATTGCCCCATGCGCCGCCGCGCACGGTCGACGGACGATCAGGACATGACCACCGACGCGGGCAGTTCGCGGGAAGCAGCCACCTCCGAGCAGTGGCGAACATTGCTCACCGAGGGTCACGGGGCTCTTGTCAGGGCGCGGCGGGTGTTTCGCCACCTGCCTGCGGAGCCGCGCTGCAAGGTCTGCAGTAACCCCTTCGGCGGCGTGGCCGGCCATGTCCTGGCCGCGGCAGGATTCAGCCCGTCGCGCAAGAACCCGAACCTTTGCACGCGATGCTGCGATGCGCTACCGCCCGGCGGAGCCGAGGTGGACGTCGCGGTCCTGTTCGCCGACGTGCGCGGTTCCACCGCGCTTGCCGAGCGGGCCGGGCCGACGGATGTGGCCGCGTTGTTGAACCGCTTCTATTTCGTGGCGACACGCGCTTTGCTGCGCTACGACGCGGTGATCGACAAGCTGATCGGCGACGAGGTGATGGCGCTCTTCGTGCCCGGCATCAGCGGCGCCGAATACCGCAGGCGAGCGGTCGAAGCAGGGCTGGCCCTGCTGCGCGCGGTCGGCTACGGCTCGCCCGAAGGCCCTTGGATCCAGTTAGGTGCGGCGGTGAACGCGGGGATCGCCTACGTCGGCAACATCGGCACGGCGGTGGTGGATTTCACGGCACTCGGTGACACCGTCAACGTAGCGGCGCGAATGCAGCAGCTTGCGGCCGAAGGCGAATTGCTGGTCTCCGAAGGGGTCGCCGACAACATCTCGGCGCATGCGCTCAGGCGCACGTTGCAACTGCGCGGGCGTGAACAGCCAATCGACGCTTTCGTTTTGACGAACCCTAGCCGGGAAGTTCCATGCCATCCACGCGCATCACATCATAGGTGGCAGTCATGACGCTAACCATCGGTGATACCGCCCCGGACTTCTGTGCGAAGACGACCGGGCCTGCCAAGGCCCGTTGGCAGCGGTATTAGACACCAGACGGCCGGTCCGGCATCGTCGCAGGCCAGCGCCGATTTTTTTGTGACGCACCCACCGCAGGACGCGCGGTTATCGGCCGAACACACGCAGATGAAATTCGTAGCAAACAGCGATTTGCACGAAAGGTGTTGACAGTAAACAGGGTTAGGCGCGCTAGCAAACACCAGGAAAGAACAATCGCGTTTCGGCGGGAAATCGGTGCGGGCCCAACACAATTCGGCGTGTTTTCCTCCCACACGGTACCGTGTGGCGTAGGCCTGTGGGCGGACAACCCTACGTTTCGTCGAGGATGTCGAGCAGGTTGGCGATGGCCTTGTCCCAGTCGATGATGGGCGGCTCCTGCAGGCGTCGTCGTTCGTTCGCTTCCACGCTGTTGGCCACTCCTATGGCCCGCTTGGCCGCCCAGGTGAGCTGGCCCTCCTTAGTAGTGGTCATGTCTGGCGACGCCTCCTTCACGCCGGCTGGCCATTTCGGCTAGGTATTCCCGCCGCCGGACCAATCGAATCGTTGTGGGGGCAAGTGGCCCGCTCCAGGGGGATCGCGGCTGGGCGGGCGAAGGTCGATGATTCGGCCGGCCGCAAAATATCCGCATGTGCCTCTGCGGGCTTCTTAGAGCGCAGCAAATCGGCCCGCCACCAAAGTGGCGGGCCGATACGATTCAGTTGTTCACGTGATTCTGTTGATTCAGTTGTTCAGCCAAGTCAACGTGGTCTCACACCCGGTTATTCCTGCCCGGATGCACCTCCGTTCGAAGAGGCGATTGACGATGCGCTGAGCTGCTTGCCGCTGGTCCGTTGAGCGGGCCGCCCACTTGCGGCATCCAGTGGCCTAGGAGAAAAGATGCCCTACCGCGCCGCGGGACGCTACCGGCCGCCGCCGGTCCTGCATCGGCTGCTTAGCGGCGCCGTCGCCGCGCTGGCCGCTCACGGCTTCAGCCCTGCAAACACCGTGGCATTAGAGGTACCCGGGCGGCGATCGGGCCGGTTGCGCCGCACAGCCGTGGTGGTGGTAGACCACCAAGGCCAACGCTTCATAGTCTCGCTAGGCGGCGAATCCGAGTGGGTCCGAAATGTGCGTGCCGCGGGAGGCAAGGCGATGTTGCGCCGAGGCAAACGCACACCCGTACGTCTGGTCGAAGTGCGGGTGGCTGAGCGGCCGCCGGTGCTGCTGGCATACGCCAGCCATCGGGCTTTTTCCCGGTCTCCGGCGTTCATCGCCCGCGACTACTTCGGAGTTAAGCCTCATCCGGACCTGAGCGAGTTCACCGACATCGCCGAACGCTATCCGGTGTTCGTGGTCGCGCCTGAGAAGCAGGCCGAGAGCTGAACGTGGTTGGCCCGTGTGCCCGAGTTCGAGCTGGCGCCGGGCTACGATCCGGGCATCTGGGACACCGTGGCCGGCGGCAAAACGATGTTGTTGCCGAGCCTGCCGCTGCGTTGGGTTTGAAAAACATACTTCGCCATTTCGCTAGTAGTGCCCCAACAGGTCCACAGTGTCCCGACTGCGTCGGCGGGGCCGCCGCACGCACCGGCTATTCGCGGGCCTTCGGGGTCGAGCGGATAAGCCGACGCACGCTTCTCACCGACCCACGGAAGGCGTACACGGCCGTCAGGAGGCAGGCAGCGATCAAGACGATAAACATCGGCAGCCAATCGGTTCGGTGGTGACTAACGTGCCACCAGACGTAGGTGAACAACACGGCGCAGACCAACAGGACGATATCGCGCCAGTTGCCCTGATACGAAGCCGCCGCCGCCCTCAATTGGCGGCTCCTCTCGTTGGCGGCCACCAAGTCGTCCACACGCTCCTCAACCGTGCCCAAAAGTGCTGCCCGGCGCTCTACCTGATCGGCCGGCAGCCGCTCCAGCAGGTCGAGGTCCTGGTTTATTCCGCTGCGGTAGTCCGGACCTTTTAATTGCCCCGCAGCGCCCGCAAGCAGCGCCCCGCCGAGGAGCGGAGCGGTACCTAGTGCGATTGCGCCCAGACCAGCCATGTTGGCGTCTCCTTTCGTCTTCGCGAGCCCATGGTCTCATTCGACCCACGCCTGCAAAGTCCTCAAGTTCTTAGAACAGACTTCGGTGTTTCGGTGGCAGTACGGGGGCCGGCACTTGCTCCGGTATGTCAGCCAACGGGGCGTAGAAATAGAGCCATGAACGGCGTCGGTGATCTTGTCCGCTGCACTGATGGCCGGTTCATGGTGCGCCCGCCTGAGCGGTGCGGTAGTGGTCACCGGTTGTTGCCGGGGCGTGTGTTGGTTGGGACGGCGCCGTGTGGGTGGGGTGACCGGCACCTGACGTGCGATACCCCGATGTCCGGGTGCGGCTCGTCGGCACCGATGGCGGTGCTGGGCCGGGTGCGCCGGGCCATGACCGGGACGCGATTTAGGCGGATCACATGAGAAGCCCTGTGTCAAGCCGTTGGGTTTTGATCGTGCAGGAGGCGTTGGAGGGCACCGTGTGTGGTGGGCCTGTAGTCGACGCTGTCTTGCCAGCAGTGCCAGATGATGGTGAGC
>JAFAID010000473.1 GCA_019236925.1 Mycobacterium sp.
GCCGGCGGCGACGGCGTCCGCACCGTTGCGATAGGTCATGCCCGCTTTATTGAGCGAGTCCAGAAAAGCTGAATCAGCAGCTGGATCGTCGGGGACGGGGCCAGGAGGGGGGTCACCCGGGTCGGCCAGCGCCGGTACGGCGAGGGCAAGGCCGATGGTGGCGGCGACGGTAGCAAACATGAGAGGCAGTCGCATCAGTACATCATCGTCCAGATCGGCGCGGTTGTCCCGTCGAGTTATCGAGTCTGACCGAGTCAAACCCTTGTCGGGAGTGCCGGAGCGGCGGTTCGATAGCAGGTTGTGACGCCGGTTGGGTCGCGAGCTGAGCGTTTTGCCGAAAGCTCGATCACCTGGGCCGATGGCGCATTGCTCGCCATCGATCAGCGCATGCTGCCCCATGAACTGCGCCCACTCCGGATCACGACCGTCGACGAGCTCATCGAGGCGATCAAGACCCTGGCCATTCGGGGCGCGCCCGCGCTGGGGGTGTCAGGCGCCTTTGGTGTGGCGCTGGCAGCATTCGCGCATGCGGGCGATGACGAGAAAGTGACGCTGGAGGCGACGTGGATCGCGTCCGCCCGGCCCACCGCCGTGAATCTGGCCTGGGGCGTGCGGCGGGCGCTGGCCAAGCTGCCCGAAGGTCCGGAAGCGGTGCTCGCCGAGGCCGAGCAGATGCTGGCCGAGGATGCTCAAGTCAACCGGCTCTGCGCCACTCATGCCGCGGACCTGGTGCTGCAGTTGTGTCCCGATCGGCCGCTACGCATTCTCACCCACTGCAACACCGGTCGACTGGCCACCACTGCATTCGGCACCGCCATTGGCGCGCTGCGGGTGTTGCACGGCCGCGGCAAGGTCGCCGACGTCCTGGTCGATGAAACGCGCCCGCTGCTGCAGGGGGCCCGGCTGACCGCATGGGAGCTGGCCGAGGCCGGGATCCCGCACCGGCTGACAATCGACTCCGCCGCCGCGTGGGCGATGGCCACCGAACAGGTCGACTGTGTCATCGTGGGCGCAGACCGCGTCACCGCCGATGGCTCGGTCGCCAACAAGATCGGCACCTACGCACTGGCCCTGGCGGCCAGCCGCCACGGCATCCCGTTCATCGTCGTCGCGCCCGAGTCGACTCGCGACCTGGCTACAGCGACCGGACACGAGATCGTCGTGGAGGAGCGGGCCGCGGTCGAAATCACCCATGTAGCCGATGTCGCCACCGCCCCGGAACGCACCGCCGTGTTCAACCCCGCCTTCGACGTCACTCCGCCGGAGCTCATCACCGCGGTCGTCACCGAGAACGGCGTGGTCGAAGCACCTGCTGAAGCTAATACCCTTGTAGCACAACAGATTGCGAACATCGCCCGCAGCTTGTATGCGCGAGGCTGGATGCCGGGAACGGCGGGCAACATCTCGGTGCGTACCGGGGAAACCGCGCTGATCACCGGCAGCGGGTTGTCCAAGGGCGAGCTCACCACCGGTGACATGGTGGCTGTGAGTGTCGCCGACTCCCGGCCGGTGTCTGGCAGCCGCCGCCCGTCGGCGGAGACCGCCATCCACACGGCTATCTACCGCGCCACCAACGCCGGAGCGGTGGTCCACGTCCATTCACCGCACGCGACCGGTCAGTCGATAGGCGCGTCGCAGGCGCTGCGGTTCAGCGGCTACGAGCTGATCAAAGGACTGGGCGCGACGGAAACGATCGACGTCCCGGTTGTTACCAATCACTCCGACGTCTCGCGCATCGGCGCCGACGTTGAGCAACACCTCGCCGAGCATCCCGATGCCCCGCCGATATTGTTCATCGCCGGCCACGGCATCACCTCCTGGGGCGCCGACCTTGCCCAGGCCCGTGACCGGGCGGAGTGCCTGGAGGCGATGTGCGAGTTGGCGACGCTGAGCGGCCTTAACGAGATCTGAGCCAGATCTGAGCACGCCGTCGTCGCGGCCGGAGAGGGTACCTAAATGACACTGCTGCAGGTGATGGCCGACAGCGATGCTGCTGACGTGCGGCTGCGCACGGCCGATGCGGGCCTGATCGGCATCGAACTGGCTTACCGGGGCATCCTTTTCGACCGTTGGCCGACCAAGCCTGATCTCGACGTGCGCAGGCCGCCCGGCCAGTTACTCGCTGAATACGCCGACCCCGTCAACGCGCTCAACGGTGACGGCCGCTACAAGTACATCGACGTCGCCGCGCTGCAGCCCAACGACGATCCAGGCTGGCTTGACACGGCGAGCGCTGCCCGCTCGAAATTTCTTGCCGAGCACCGGCACGCCGAGGACGAGGTGCGCTTCTTCGTTGCCGGCCGCGGGTGCTTTTATCTGCATTTGGCGCCGGAAGTGCTAGCGGTGGTGTGCGAAGGCGGCGACCTGCTGTCGGTGCCGGCAGGCACCCGGCATTGGTTTGACATGGGCGCCCGCCCCGACTTCGCGGCGATCCGGTTCTTCGAGCAGGAGGATGGCTGGATCGGTGACTTCACCGGTGACACAATCGCCGAACGTTTCCCGACCCTCGATCAGCTCGTCGCGGTGTGATCGCCGCGATCGTCATCGACATCGAGGGCACCACGAGCCCGACCAGCTCGGTGCGGGTAAAGCTCTACGACTACACCCGGCAGCATCTCGGGCGGTGGCTGGCTGACAATCACGGCGGTGTCGCAGGCCCGGTGATCGCCGAAACACGAGTATTGGCTGGGCAACCCGACGCGGGCCCGGCCGAAGTGACGGAAATACTTAGCGATTGGCTGAATTCCGACGTCAAGGCCGGACCGCTGAAAACCGCACAAGGCCTGATCTGCGCGGAGGGCTTCCGCAGCGGCGAACTTCGCGGAGAATTCTTCGACGAGGTACCGTCGGCGCTCGCTACCTGGCACGCCAAGGGCCTTGCGCTATACGTGTTCTCGTCGGGTTCGATTCGCAATCAACAGGATTGGTTCGTGCACGCTCGCGGCGCCGAGCTCGCGTCGCTGATCAGCGGCTGGTTCGACCTAACCACCGCAGGGGCCAAGAGCGAAAGCTCGTCCTATGAAACGATCGCCGAAGCAATCGGCCTGGCCGCCGATCAGATCCTCTTTCTGTCCGACCATCCTGACGAACTCGACGCCGCGCTCTCCGCCGGTTGGTCGGTAGTTGGTGTCGACCGCCCCGGGGAGCCGAATTCGCCGCGGCCCCCGCATCGTTGGATCCACTCATTCGACGAAGTCGACCTGGGCGGACGGTGACCCGCCGTGAGGCCAGTGTCAGACTCAGCGTGATTTCAATGTGCCGGCGAACGTTACCCTCAGGAAAACCACCTGGTTCTGGCCAATCGCGGCGGTGTCGTGACGAAGACATCGTGGCTAACGCTGCGTGGCTCGCAGGGATGCGCGACAGTGTTGGCGAGGGGTTGTTGAGAAGGCTGGGGAGCGCAACGAAATGA
>JAFAID010000482.1 GCA_019236925.1 Mycobacterium sp.
CACAATCGTAGACATGCAACTCACGCATTTTGGCCATTCCTGCCTACTCGTCGACTTCGGCCACACCACCCTGCTGTTCGACCCGGGAAATTTCTCGCACGGTTTCGAAGGCATCACCGGCCTGTCGGCGATCGTGATCACCCATCAACACCCTGACCACATCGACGCCGCCCGGCTGCCCGCGCTGCTCGACGCCAATCCGGACGCCGCGCTCTACGCCGACCCGCAGACCGCCGAGCAGCTTGATGTGCCCTGTCAGCAGGTGCACGTCGCCGACGAGCTGTCGGTCGGCGACCTGACCATCCGCGCACTCGGTGGCCAGCATGCCGTCATCCATCCGGAAATCCCAGTGATAACCAACATCTCGTACCTGGTCGGTGACGGCGAGCACCCCGCGAGGTTTATGCACCCCGGCGATGCGCTGTTTGTTCCGGACGAGCCGATAGACGTTCTGGCCGCGCCGGCGGCGGCACCGTGGATGAAGATTTCCGAGGCGGTCGACTACCTGCGGGCGGTGGCGCCGGCCCGGGCGGTGCCGATTCACCAGGGCATGGTCGCTCCGGACGGCCGCGGCATCTACTACGGCCGGCTCAGCGAGATGACCAGCACCGACTTCCAAGTGCTGCCTGAGGAAAGCGCGGTCGCCTTTTAGGCGATGTCGTTTGCGGCACCGCGGCCGGCGGCACGACCCGAGAAGATGCAGCCGCCCAGGAAGGTTCCCTCCAGCGCCCGGTATCCGTGCACACCGCCGCCACCGAAACCGGCCACCTCGCCGGCCGCATAGAGCCCGTCGAGCGGGGTTCCGTCGCCCTTGAGCACCCGTGAGTCCAAGTCGGTTTCCAAGCCGCCCAGGGTCTTTCGTGTCAGGATATGCAACTTGACCGCGATGAGCGGTCCGGCCTTCGGATCCGCCAAGCGGTGCGGAGCGGCCACTCGACCCAGCCGATCGCCCAGATACGAACGGGCAGCACGGATCGCGGTGATCTGACCGTCCTTGGTGAACCGGTTGGCGACCTCGCGATCGCGCGCGGTGACCTCTTCGGCCACCGTCGCATAGTCCAGCGGCAGCACATCGGGCAATTTATTCATCGCAGTCACCAACTCGCGCAACGAGTTTGCGCTGACGAAGTCGACGCCTCGATCGACGAAGGCCTGCACCGGGCCCGGCGGGCCAGACCGTGCCCACGACGACAGCAGTTGGCGGACGCTGCGTCCAGTCAGGTCAGGGTTCTGTTCCTGACCGGACAATGCGAATTCCTTCTCGATGACCTTGGCGTTCAGCACAAACCAGGTGTAGTCCGAGCCCGATTTCGCGATGTACTCCAGCGTGCCCAGAGTGTCGAAACCTGGATACAGCGGTACCGGCAGCCGCTTTCCCCTGGCGTCCAGCCACAGCGACGACGGACCCGGGATGATCCGGATGCCGTGCAGCGGCCAGACCGGGTCGTAGTTGGTGATGCCCTCGGTGTAATGCCACATCCGGTCGCGGTTGATCACCCGGGCGCCGGCTTTCTCGGTGATCGCGATCATCCGGCCGTCCACGTGGGCGGGCACCCCGCAAAGCAGTTGCTCGGGGACCCGGCCCATCCGCTGCGGCCAGTTCGCCCGCACCAGCTCATGGTTGCCGCCGATGCCCCCACTGGTGACGATCACCGCAGGAGCACGAAATTCGAACTCCGCAGCGGGCTTTCGTGATGACGGAACGCCGCGCGGTTCCGTCGAGGGTTCCAGCACGGTGCCCCGAACCCCGGTCACCGCGTCACCCTCGACGATCAGCTCGTCGACCTGGTGCCGGTGCGCGAAACGCACCTTCGGCTGGTCTCGCAGCCGCCGCGTGAACATCTCCACCAACGCCGGCCCGGTTCCCCAGGTGATGTGAAACCGGGGCACCGAGTTGCCGTGCCCCTGCGCGTCGTAGCCACCGCGCTCGGCCCACCCCACCAGCGGGAAGATCTGCAAGCCTCTGGCACGCAGCCAGCTGCGTTTCTCCCCCGCCGCGAAATCGACGTAGGCATGCGCCCATTGCCTCGGCCAGTAGTCTTCGTGCCGGTCGAACGCGGCGGTGCCGAGCCAATCCTGCAGAGCGAGTTCGTGACTATCGCGAACGCCCAGGCGGCGCTGCTCGGGGCTGTCGACGAAGAACAAGCCACCGAAGGACCAGAAGGCCTGCCCGCCGAGGTGGGCGCTGTTCTCCTGGTCGACGATCAGCACCCGCATGCCGCGGTCCACCACCTCGCAGGCCGCCACCAGGCCGGCGAGGCCCGCACCGACGATGATGACGTCCGCGGCCGGCCCAGCTCCCCTATCGCCCATGGCGCTACAGAGTAGCGACCCGTGCCGTCAGGCTGCGTCGAGAACCGTCTGATCAGCCCGCCACTCATACACGCTCGGTGCGCAAGCCTGCAGCAAAGCCAGGTCCACCGCGTCCAGCATCGCTTGCAGCGGCCCGGTTTTACGCAGGTGATGCGCCGCGACCGCGACCCGGACGATGCCCTCACGGCGGGCTACCCGCTCGGCGGACAGCACCAGCATCCGGCACCACCACGGCTCGGCGAGGAAACCTTCCCCGATGCCCAGCACCCGTGCGCGCACGGTCGTCTGCCGTACCAAATCGGTGATCCCGTGCAGATCGGCGAGGAGCCGAAAGCCATTGTGCGGCAGAGTCTTAACAGTACCCGGCGACGCCGTCCAACCCGGTGCCGCGAACAGCCGGGTGCGCAGCCCGAGGTGCTCGAGCACTCGGTCGGCGGCCATCAGCCGCAGGTTGGCCTCGTGCGCAGGCAGCGCAGCGAACTCGCCGCGCCGCTTCTTGGTGGCGGCCTGGTCATAGCCGTTCAACAGGATCGCGTCACCGGCAGCGCGCCGGCTGGTCAGCCACTCGACCGTGCGCGGGTCACGGTCGAGCCGGTAGCCGCCCTTCAGCCGGGGGGCCACCAACAACGACACCGGCACCGCCCGGGTGTCCATCTGTGCGCAGAACTCGGCGACGTCGTCCAACGTGCGTTCACAGATCCCGGAGACCGAGACGATCAATTTCCCAGACACGTCACAATTTTGACGATGCCAGGTGTCCAATTGGTGACATACACGCGGACAATAAGCGTCGATCCGGCCCTGCGACCAGCTAATTCGGCAGCACAGCCTCGATCGCGGCGATAATCTCCGGCGCGTCGGGCACCGTCCGTGGACGGAATCGGTTGACCACGTTTCCGCCGGGCGCGATCAGGAACTTTTCGAAGTTCCACTGCACGTCACCGGCCTGTCCGTCGACGTCGGGCGTCTTGGTCAGTTCTGCGTAAAGCGGGTGCCGGCCAGGCCCATTGACCTCGGTTTTGGCTAATAGCGGAAATGTCACGCCGTAGGTGGTGGAACAAAAGGTCTGGATTTCTTCGGCGGTGCCGGGTTCTTGGCCCATAAATTGATTACACGGAACACCGAGGATCGTGAGCCCGCGGTCGCCATAATCTTTCGCAAGCTGTTCCAGCGCGGCGTATTGCGGTGTCAGGCCACACTTGGACGCTACGTTGACCACCAGGACCGCGTGGTCGCTGTAATCGGCCAGCGACGTCGGACGGCCATCGAGTGTGGTCAAAGCGATCTCGGTCACGGTCATACCCGGCAGGCTACCTCTTCCGCACCCAGCGCAAAGTATGTTGGTCAGCTAGCTAGTTTCTCGTTAGGCTGATTCGGTGGTCCATCGCGCGGACAACCCGCACTCCCCCGAACCAATACGGCCGGGTGCGGGAACCACCGTCAACGGGGCTGTGCGGCCGACCGCGCCGATCAATCCGGTGGCCGACGACTTACCCGATTATCCGGACACCCTCGACGTCGGGCTGCTGCGCATCGCCGGTGTCTGCATTCTTGCCTCGGTCATGGCGATCCTGGACGCCACGGTCGTCAGCGTGGCACAACGCACGTTCATCGCGGAGTTCGGATCCACTCAGGCCATCGTCGCCTGGACGATGACCGGCTACACCCTGGCGCTTGCCACCGTGATCCCGCTGGCCGGTTGGGCATCTGATCGGTTCGGCACAAAGCGGCTGTTCATCGGGTCGGTTCTGTGGTTCACGTTGGGTTCGTTGCTGTGTGCGATGGCGTCAAACATTGCGGCGCTCATCGCTTTTCGAGTGATACAGGGACTCGGCGGCGGGATGCTGATGCCGTTGACTTTCATCATCTTGACCCGCGAGGCAGGTCCGCGTCGGCTCGGCCGGTTGATGGCGGTGCTGGGAATCCCGATGCTTTTGGGCCCGATGTGCGGGCCGGTGCTGGGCGGTTGGCTGATCGACGCCTACAGCTGGCAGTGGATTTTCCGGATCAACCTGCCGCTCGGGTTGATCGCGCTAATCCTTGCCGCGGTGGTGTTCCCGAAGGATCGCCCAATGCCGTCTGAGACCTTCGATTTCACCGGCATGGCCCTGCTCTCGCCCGGGTTGGCGACGCTGTTGTTCGGGATTTCATCGGTCCCGAGGCGCGGTACGTTCGCCGATGACCATGTCTGGATACCGGCGGCCATCGGTCTGAGCTTGATCACCGCGTTCGTCGTCCATGCCCTGAAGCGCGCCCAGCACCCGCTCATTGACCTTCGGCTCTTCAAGAATCGGGTGGTGACGCTGGCTAACTTGGCAATGTTCCTGTTCGCCGTCGGCTTCTTTGGCGTAGGTCTGTTGTACCCCAGCTATTTCCAGCAGCTCTTGCATCAGACACCGCTGCAATCCGGGCTGCATCTGATTCCGCAAGGGCTCGGCGCGATGGCGACCATGCCACTGGCCGGAACATTGATGGACAAACGCGGTCCGCGCAATGTCTTGCTGGTCGGTATCGCGCTGGTCAGTATCGGCCTGACCGTGTTCGGTTACGGCGCTTGGAAACAAGCCGGGTACCTACCGATCCTGCTGGTGGGTCTGGTGATTACCGGCATGGGCTTGGGCTGCACCATGACGCCGTTGTCCGGAGCGGCGGTGCAAACCTTGGCCCCGCATGAGGTTGCGCGTGGGTCGACGCTGATCAGCGTCAATCATCATGTCGCCGGTTCGGTCGGCACCGCGTTGATGTCGGTGATTCTCACCAACCAGTTCAATCGCAGCGAAACGATCACCGCGGCAAACACACTCGGAATCCTGCGAGGCAACGCCGGTAAGCACGGAACGCCGATTCACTCGTCGGCGGCCCCGCCGCACGCACTTTCGCCCGATTTCACCAGCCGGCTGATGCACGACCTCGCGCACGCCTACACCCTCGTCATCGTGGTGGCCATCATCCTGGTTGCGCTGACGCTCGTGCCGACGGCATTTCTGCCGAAGAAGCCGCCGCTAGCGGCGAAACGCCAGCCGCCGGTGCCGGCGTACTAGTCGGGCTACTCTTCGAAGAGCATCCTCGCAATCCGTTCGACGGTGGCCATCGGATCGGTCGCCTTGAGGCGGGCGTTCACCGCGTCATTGAGCCATAGCATCGAAAACCCATGCACCAGTGACCAAGCCGCCAGCTCTGCACCGGCCGGATCCGATTTGGCGTGCTGGTCTGGCAGCGACGCCACACCCCGAGACAACTCAGCGCCGGCGGCCGCTTGGGCGGCGACCAATTCGCGGTTTGACGGATCCACCAGCGACTTGTCGAACATCACCCGGTAGTGGCCGGGGTGCTCGATGGCAAACCGCACGTACGCCAGCGCGGCATCGAGGAACCGGGGGCGGGCCTCGGCGAGGCCGGCGGCCAACAACTCAAACCCCTGAGCGGCCAGCGCGGTGAACAAGCCGCGCCGATCAGTGAAGTGGTGCGCGGGCGCGGCGTGGGACACCCCGGCTTCCCGGGCTAACTCGCGCAGTGACACCCGGTCGGCGCCGCGCTCGTCGACAAGGCGCGCGGCCTCGGTCAGGATCGCGGCCCGCAGGTCTCCGTGATGGTAGGTCGGACGACTCATCAGGCCAGCATAGACGACAAACTTGACAGTGACTAGTTCACGGCCGTACGCTCGTCGGCAGAACTTGCCATTGTCTAGATTGGAGAGCTGAAATGGCCCCGTTGATCACCTTGCTGGTGGGAAGCATCGCTGCGCGGATCGCGGGTTGGGCCGGTGTCGACTACGTCGGCACCTGGACCAAAGCGGTCGCCGTCGGCCTGGCCGCGATGTTCGTGCTGACCGGTGTCGCGCACTTCGCCCCACCGCTGCGCACCGCCTTGATCGCGATCGTGCCCCCGCAGCTACCGGCGCCCGGCCTGCTGGTGACCGTCACCGGCGTGCTGGAGTTGCTTGGCGCAGTGGGCCTGTTGGTTCCGACCACTCGCGTCGCTGCGGCCCTTTGTCTGCTGTTGCTGATGCTGGCGATGTTCCCGGCGAACATCTATGCGGCGAGGATGCCCAATCCGCCCACGTCGATGACGACGCAGTTACCCCTGCGCACCGCTGAGGAGGTCGTCTACCTGGCCGCTGCCATAGTGGTCGCGATCGGCGGCAGCTAACAGCCAGGCGTACTGGTACGCCACTTCTTTCCAGCGCTCGTAGCGCCCGCTGATACCACCATGGCCGGCGGTCATCTGCGTCTTCAACAGCACCGGATTACCGTCGGTTTTGGTGTGCCGCAGGGCCGCTACCCATTTCGCAGGTTCGACATAATAGACCCTGGTGTCGTTCAGCGACGTCATCGCCAAGATGGGCGGATATTTCTGGGCGGCGACGTTCTCGTACGGCGAATAGGATTTCATGTAGTGGTAAACATCGCTGTCGCTCAACGGGTTTCCCCATTCGTCCCACTCGGTGACGGTCAGCGGCAGCGACGGGTCCAGAATCGTCGTGAGCGGGTCGACGAACGGGACCTGCGCCAGAATCCCGGCGAACAAATCGGGAGCCATGTTGGCCACGGCACCCATGAGCAGTCCACCGGCGCTGCCGCCCAGCGCGACCAATTGC
>JAFAID010000091.1 GCA_019236925.1 Mycobacterium sp.
GGGTCGGCCGGTGTGGTTGGGGTCGATTAAGTCGAATATGGCGCATACCCAGGCCGCTGCGGGGGTGGCGGGTGTGATCAAGATGGTGCAGGCGATCCGTCATGGGGTGTTGCCGGCGACGTTGCATGTGGATGTGCCTAGCCCGCACGTGGATTGGTCGGCGGGGTCGGTGTCGTTATTGACCGAGTCTCGGCCCTGGCCGGCTGATGGTCGGGTGAGAAGGGCAGGGGTGTCCTCGTTCGGAATCAGTGGCACTAACGCGCATGTGATCGTGGAGGCCGCGCCAGCGTTAAAGCTGCGCGAGGCTCGCCCGGCAGCTATGGCGGTGCCGTGGGTGGTTTCAGCGAAGTCGTTGGCGGCGTTGGGGTCTCAGGCAGCTCGGTTGGCTGAGCATGTGCGCGAGCATCCCGAGCTTGACGTTGCCGACGTGGGGTGGTCGTTGGCTGGCCGTTCGGTGTTTGAGCATCGTGCCGTTGTTGTTGGTGGTGACCGGGATCGGTTGCTGGCCGGCCTGAACGAGCTGGCTGGTGATGACGCGGTAACGGCGGTTCGGGCCACCGCGGTGCCCGCCGGCAAGACGGTGTTTGTGTTCCCCGGCCAGGGCTCGCAATGGCCGGGCATGGGCACCGAATTGCTTGATACCGCACCGGTATTTGCTCGGAAGATCGAAGCGTGTGCTGACGCCTTTTTGGAGTTTGTGGACTGGTCGCTGACCGATGTCCTGCGTGGGGTGCCGGGTGCTCCTGGGCTGGACCGTGTGGACGTGGTGCAGCCGGTTCTCTTTGCGGTAATGGTGTCGCTGGCCGAGTTGTGGAAGTCGGTCGGGGTAACTCCGGATGCTGTGATCGGCCATTCGCAAGGTGAAATCGCCGCCGCGCATGTCGCCGGTGCGCTGTCGCTGCGAGATGCCGCACAAGTGGTCACGTTGCGCAGCAAGTTGTTGACGACGCTGGCAGGCCCGGGCGGAATGGTGTCTGTCGCATGCGGAGCCGAGCGGGCGCGGGAGTTGATGGCCCCCTTTGGCAACCGGGCTGGCGTCGCGGTCGTCAACGGCCCGTCAGCGATCGTGGTATCTGGTGAGGCCGCCGCACTCGAGGAACTGATCCAGCTCTGCGCCGACCAGGATCTGCGGACTCGACGGATCGACGTGGATTATGCGTCGCATTCCGTTGAGGTCGAGGCGATCCGCGGCGAGCTTACCCACGTTCTGTCCGGTATCGAGCCGCGTTCCTCGGGTATCGCATTCTTTTCCACGGTGACGGGATCGCTGTTCGATACTGCTGGTTTGGATGCCGACTACTGGTACCGCAACATTCGTCAGACGGTGCAGTTCGAGCAGGCGGTACGCAGTGCCCGCGAGCAGGGTTACCGTGGCTTCATCGAATCGAGTCCGCATCCGGTGTTGATCGCCGGCATTGAGGACACGTTCAACGACTGCGTCGGCGATGACAGTGAGCCCATCGTCGTTCCCACGTTGGGTCGCGATGACGGTGGGCTGGAGCGATTCCTGATGTCGACTGCATCCGCCTTTGTGGCCGGGGTGGAGATCGATTGGCGTGCGGTGTTCGCCGATTCGGGTGCCCAGTTGGTGGACTTGCCGACGTATGCGTTTGAGCGGCAGCGGTTTTGGTTGAGTGGCGGGTCGGTGGTGTCGGGGGATGTGGGTGGTGTGGGGTTGGTGGGGGCTCAGCATGGGTTGTTGGGTGCGGTGGTGGAGCGACCCGATAGTGGTGGGTTGGTGTTGACCGGCCGGCTGTCTACGGTGGGTCAGCCGTGGTTGGCTGATCATGCGGTGGCGGGGGTGGTGGTGTTGCCGGGGGCGGGTTTTGTGGAGTTGGCCATCCGCGCCGGTGATGAGGTGGGGTGTGGGTTGGTGGAGGAGTTGACGCTGGGCACGCCGTTGGTGGTGTCGGCGCCGGTGGCGGTGCAGGTGGTGGTGGGTGTGGCCGGTGAGTCGGGGCGTCGGGCGGTGTCGGTGTATTCCCGCGCTGATCAACCTGATTCGGAGTGGGTGTTGCACGCCGAGGGCGTGTTGGGGGTGGCTGCGCCCGCGCCGGTGACGGATTTGTCGAGCTGGCCGCCGGTGGGTGGGTTGGCGGTGGATGTGACTGATGCCTATGCGCGGTTGGCGGCCCGTGGCTATCACTACGGTCCGGCGTTTCAGGGATTGCAGGCGATGTGGCGCCGGGGCGGGGAAGTCTTCGCCGAGATCGCCGTGCCCGACGGGGTCGAGGTCGGCGGGTTCGGGATCCATCCGGTGCTGCTGGATGCGGCGTTGCAGGCCGCGGGGTTGGGTGCCCAGACCACGCAGATGATGGTGCCGTTTTGCTGGCAGGCAGTGTCGTTGCGGGCCGCGGGGGCCGCGCGGGTGCGGGCCCGTATCGCTCCGGTCGGTCCCGACGCGATCTCGCTGGAGCTGGCCGACGCGGCGGGATTGCCGGTGTTGTCGGTGGGTTCGATGCTGGTGCGCCCGATCTCGGCCGAGCAGCTGAGCGCCGCGGTGGCCGCTGCCGCCGCCGCCGGGGTGGGCCAGGGGCTGTTGGAGCTGGTGTGGTCGCCGGTGTCGGTGGACCCCGATAACGGGGCCGCGGTGTCGGTGAGCCGCTGGCCCGACGGCCACCCCGGTACTGCCGACACCGATGGCCATAGCGGCGCGGGCGCCGATGTGGTGGTCTGGGAATACCGCGACGACGCCGGCGCCGATATGGCGGCCTCGGTGCATGCGGCCACCCATCGAGCACTCGAGGTGCTGCAGTCCTGGCTGGCCCACGATCGGGCGGGCAAGCTGGTGGTGCTCACCCACGGGGCCGTCGGCCTGCCCGATGAGCCGGTCAGCGACCTGGCCGCGGCAGCGATCTGGGGCCTGGTCCGTTCGGCGCAAACCGAAAACCCCGGCCGGCTGATGCTCATCGACACCGACGCCCCGGTCGATCTGGCCTTCACCGCCAAATCCGATGAACCCCAACTCCTCATCCGCGCCAACACCACCTACACCGCCCGACTCACACCCGCCACCACACACCCAATACTGCAACCACCAGACGGCGGATCAGCATGGCGGTTGAGCGCTGGCGGTGGGGGAACACTCGAGGATTTGGTGCTGGAGCCCTGCCCGCAGATGGCGTTGGAGGCGGGACAGGTGCGGGTAGCGGTGCAGGCGGTGGGGGTCAATTTCCGGGATGTGTTGGTGGCCTTGGGGATGGTTCCCGATCAGGCACCTGTGCTCGGCGGGGAGGGGGCCGGGGTCGTCGTCGAGGTCGGTTCGGGCGTGACCGGTTTGGCGGTCGGTGATCGGGTGATGGGACTGTTCGGCGCGGGTTCGGAGGCGGTGGTGGACCAGCGCCTGATTGTCGTTGTGCCGCAGGGATGGTCGTTCGCTGAGGCTGCAGGCGTGCCGGTGGCGTTTTTGACGGCCTTCTACGCGTTGGTCAATCTGGCTGCGGTGCGGGCGGGTGAATCATTACTGGTGCACGCCGCAACCGGTGGGGTGGGAATGGCGGCGGTGCAACTGGCTCGACAGCGGGGGCTGGAGGTTTTTGTCACCGCTAGCAACGGTAAATGGGACACGTTGCGGGACATGGGTTTCGACGAGGACCATATCGGCGATTCGCGGACGCTGGAGTTCGAGGAGAAATTCTTGGCCGCCACCGCCGGCCGTGGGGTCGATGTGGTGTTGAACTCACTGGCCGGTGAGTTCGTGGATGCGTCGCTGCGGTTGCTGCCACGCGGCGGGCGCTTCATCGAGATGGGCAAAACCGATATCCGCGATCCGCAGGCGATCGCGGAACGGCATCCCGGCGTGCGGTATCAGGCGTTTGACTTGTTGGGGGCCGAGCCGCAACGGATCGAGCAGATGCTGGCCGAATTGATGCGGCTGTTTGAGGCCCAAACGCTGCATCGGCTTCCGGTAAAGACCTGGGATGTGCGGTGCGCTCCCGCCGCCTACCGATTCCTCAGCCAGGCCCGGCACATTGGCAAATTGGTGTTGACGATGCCTGGTTCGTTTGGGGCGGGGACGGTGTTGATTACTGGTGGTACGGGGATGGCTGGTGCGGTGTTGGCGCGGCATGTGGTGGGCCGGTATGGGGTGGGGCATGTGGTGTTGGCCAGT
>JAFAID010000011.1 GCA_019236925.1 Mycobacterium sp.
GACAGAGTCGTCAGGCGAGGATATTGTTGCCTACAGCGCTTGCAGAATGATAGAGAATGACGAGGTCAAACGCCCTGTGACTACAGCGGAAAATCGCTCTTACGCAGGAGATATCACGCCAGAGCAGGCTTGGAAACTGCTCGGTGAGAACCCCGAGGCGGTGCTGGTGGACGTGCGCACCGACGCCGAATGGCGCTTCGTCGGTGTGCCCGATTTGTCCACCCTGGACCGCGAGGTCGTCTACATCGAGTGGAACAGCGTCGACGGCACCCGCAATGACAACTTCGTGGCCGAGCTGGCCGAACGACTGCCGCCCGCCACCGGGGACCGGCCGGTGATTTTCTTGTGTCGCTCAGGCAACCGCTCCATCGGCGCAGCCGAGGCCGCCACCGGGGCGGGTATCGCCCCGTCTTACAACGTGTTGGACGGTTTCGAAGGACATCTCGACGCCGACGGTCACCGCGGCGGGGTTGGGTGGCGCGCGATCGGGTTGCCCTGGAAGCAGACGTGAGCCGCGTCGCGACGATGCAGAGCGTAGCGATGAGGAGGAGCGGCGCAGATGACCGCGTCGCGACGATGCAGAGCGTAGCGATGAGGAGGAGCGGCGCAGATGACCGCGTCGCGACGATGCAGAGCGTAGCGATGAGGAGGAGCGGCGCAGATGACTGACGCACCCTCTGTGCGCACGCCGGAGCCGCTGCCCGACGGCGTCAGCCAGGCCACCATCGGAGTGCGCGGCGGCATCTTGCGGTCGCAGTTCGAAGAGACCGCAGAAGCGATGTATTTGGCGTCCGGCTACGTCTACGACTCGGCTGCCGCTGCCGAGCAGGCGTTCGCCGGTGAGATCGACCGCTATGTCTACTCCCGCTACGGCAACCCGACGGTCAGCATGTTCGAGGAACGACTGCGGTTGATCGAAGGCGCGCCGGCGGCATTCGCCACAGCCAGCGGGATGGCGGCGGTTTTCACTTCGCTGGGCGCGCTGCTGGGCGCCGGCGATCGCCTGGTCGCGGCGCGCAGCCTGTTCGGCTCGTGTTTCGTTGTGTGCAATGAGATCTTGCCGCGCTGGGGGATAGAAACCGTCTTTGTCGACGGCGACGACCTATCCCAGTGGGAGAAGGCACTTTCGGTCCCGACCCAGGCGGTGTTCTTTGAGACGCCGTCGAATCCGATGCAGTCGCTGGTCGACATTGTCGCGGTCACCGAGCTCTCCCACGCCGCAGGGGCGAAAGTCGTGCTGGACAACGTCTTTGCAACCCCATTGCTGCAGCAGGGTTTTCCGCTCGGCGTCGACGTGGTGGTCTACTCGGGCACCAAACACATCGATGGGCAGGGCCGTGTGCTGGGCGGGGCGATCCTCGGCGATAAGGAGTACATCGACGGTCCGGTGCAGAAACTGATGCGGCACACCGGACCGGCGATGAGTGCATTCAACGCCTGGGTAATGCTCAAAGGCCTTGAAACACTGGCGATTCGCGTCGATTACCAGAATGCCTCGGCGCAGCGGATCGCCGAGTACCTGGAGGCACACCCGGCTGTGAGGTGGGTGCGCTACCCATTTCTGACGTCGCATCCGCAGTACGACTTGGCCAAGCGACAGATGTCAGGGGGCGGTACCGTCGTCACCTTTGAACTCGACGTTCCCGACAGCGCTGCCAAGCAACGGGCCTTCGAGGTGCTGGACAAACTGCAGGTGATCAACATTTCCAACAACTTGGGTGATTCGAAATCCCTTGTCACCCATCCGGCGACGACCACCCATCGGGCGATGGGACCCGAAGGGCGCGCCGCTATTGGCCTGGGCGATGGAGTAGTTCGAATCTCAGTCGGCCTGGAGAGCACCGATGATCTGATCGCCGATCTCGATCAGGCATTACGCTGAAAAACTAGCAGCATTCTCACAGCTTTTTAATCTGGTCGGTTACTACCGTTTCGGTTAATGCCGTTGACCGTTATGGCGTTATTTACCCTGCTGTTTCCAACTCTTTCCAGCGGGTTTGGTCGTTGAGAACCTTTGGTGCGATTGTTAAAGTGCTCGATTCCGATATAAAGGTCTGTATGGCAACATTAGGCGCCGGCACCAGTACCGGCTCAACCACGCCTGATCGCGCTGGGCCAGATATGGAGAGACCAGAGTGATTTCGTGCAATCGCCGTCGGCGGACGACGCCTCATCCGTTGACCGGCGAGCTTCACGACTGGACTGTTGTTGTCGACGGACGCGAAATTGCCTGGCAAAGCTATGCCGGTCCTGTGCGACTCGATGAAACCGACATCGCCATCGCTTGCCGCAAGTTGTTATCGATCGAACCGTGTGACCTTCTCGACATGGTGGTTGAGTATGTCGAGTTCGCGTCGCCGAGCGACGGGCAATCGCGTTTGATCGTGCATTCGACCACACCGTTTGCGCGCGGATTCGAGACGGACCTCACGGCGATGGTTGAGGGACGGCCTGTGTGGGACCTCACGACATACGTAGAGACTCGCGGTTTATATCTCGCGCGCACTGGCGACGTAGTCGTCGGACGAACTCGCCCATGGCGTCGCGCGGTTGCCAGCGAAGGCGTCCGGCGCTTGACGCTCCCGGATACCGACTACTACTACATGTCTCACGCACTGCTACGGCGGGCGGTCGACGCCGGCGACCGCGATCCTGTGATAGCTCAGATGATCGAGTTTCTGCGCGAACGACCTTCGGCTGTGGTGTCCCCGTACGACTTCGAACCCGAGTTCCAAATATTGGTTACCTGGTTGGCGCAGGCTGCCGGTCTTAAGCGAATTCGTGTGGACGCCAACAACTCTCGTCTCGGAGCCTGGAACGGTAAGCGTATGCTGCATCCGACGGTCGAGTCTGCGCTCCGCCTCAACGGCCAGGTATCCGACCAAGCGGCCCCGCTGATCTTGGAGCAGGAGCATCGGGCGAGCGAGGCGTTTCAGGCGCTGCGGACAGCACTTCCGGTGATCCCGGGGTATACGGTTGCGTGGCAAGAGAATCGGTGCGACTTCAGTCGTGATCTTGTCCGTGCGAGCATGCTCTTGACGGAACGCTACGGCCTATCGCATGGTTGCCTGAAACCGTCCGACGGCGGAAATGGCGGCCGCATCGTCGCCGACATCGAACTCGATGACACTCGTCGGGTCGAAGAGCTCGCGACGAAAACGTGGAACTTAGGCGGCGATCAAGTTCTCGAGGCTAACGTCAGTTACTTGGAGAGAACGGTAGGCGGCGAGCAGGTTCTGACGACGCCGTCAGCCCATGTCCGGTCAGGAAAGTTGTTGGATGGTCTCACCCTTCAATTCATGCGCGGTACCGCGTGGAAGGGCAACATCTATGTGGGCGCCGCAGATTGGGAAGGCCTCGGACTGGAAAAGGCCATCTACACCAAGCTGCGAGGAGCGATGAGCGACCTGTCGCAGCGGCTGGGCTTGCTGCATTGTGGCGTCGACTTTGCGATCGGTACCTTAGGTGGAAAGTTCGGCGATGCCGTCGTGGCCGCCGTCCAGGACATCAATCCAAAAGTCACAGGTGCCCTGTTTTTGCGCGAGTTCATGGCGCGCTATCCCGCGGTCGGTGGAGGTGCTGCGAGCCGCGTTCTCGTTCCGGAGGCTACGGCGAGTGCTGAGAAGATCCGCTCGCTATTGTCGAAATTCTCAACGGCGCAACAGCCTTGCGAGGAGATCGCCGTCGTGCCCGGCCGTTGGGCGATGATCGCCACGTCTGGACAAACTTCGCTATCCGCTGGTGCTCAGGCGCTAACCCTGGAGCGGATGCTTGTTGCCGGCGGATGACGGCCAACCCAAATAACCCCCCAAATTCGAAGTGTGGCAGCGCGCCGGTAATGCCTGACGACACCACGCCGAGAGCTGCCGAATGTCGCTTGGTGACGACGAGATAACAATTCGCACAACAAATCATCGGCGATCGCAAGCGCGGCGGGTCGCCCCGTAACAATTCGGCGCGACGCGCCAGACGAATACCGGGAACACCGCCCTGGGCAATTTATCGTCACTTTGTGTACCGCCGTACAGTTCTGAAGCTACCGTTGTTGCTGGCAGGGGGCACGGCTATGGCCCAATCAGCTCGCGCCTCTGCGGAACCGCCTCGCGCCTCGGCGGAACCCAGTCGGTGGTCACCTGACCGCGCCAACAGTTGGTATCAAGCGCAAGGTTGGCCCGTCGGCGCCAACTTCATCACCTCCAACGCCATCAATCAGCTCGAGATGTTTCAGGCCGGCACCTACGACCCTCGGCGCATCGATGCCGAACTGGGCTGGGCCCGATTCCACGGCCTCAGCACGGTGCGGGTCTTTCTGCACGATCAGCTGTGGGCTCAGGATTCCCGTGGCTTCCAAACACGTCTCGCACAGTTCGTCGGCATCGCGGCGCGCCATCGGATCAAGCCACTGTTTGTGTTGTTCGACTCCTGCTGGGACCCGTTGCCCCGACTGGGTCGCCAGCACGCGCCAGTTCCCGGGGTGCACAACTCCGGATGGGTGCAGAGCCCCGGCGCCGAACGCATTGGCGACCGCGGCTACACCCGCACGCTGCAAGACTATGTCACCGGCGTGCTTACTCAATTCCGCAATGACGACCGCATCTTGGGTTGGGACCTGTGGAATGAACCCGACAATCCGGCTAAGCAGTACCGCAGCGTGGAGAGGCCCGACAAGCTGGAACGCGTCGCAGAGCTGCTTCCGCAAGTGTTCGCGTGGGCGCGTTCGGTTGATCCCCGTCAGCCCCTGACCAGTGGTGTGTGGGACGGTGAGTGGGGAGATCCCGCGAGCCGCAGCACCATCGCCGGCATCCAACTGGCTAACTCGGACGTGATCACCTTCCACTGCTATGCCGAACCAGACACCTTCGCGTCTCGGATCGCTGAGCTGGCGCCGCAGGGCCGGCCAATGCTGTGCACCGAGTACATGGCACGGCCGATGGGCAGCACTGTCGAGGGAGTGCTGCCAATTGCTAAGCGGCACAACGTTGGTGCAATCAACTGGGGCCTGGTCGCCGGCAAAACCCAGACCTACTTTCCGTGGGACTCCTGGGACCACCCGTACACGTCGATTCCGAAGGTATGGTTCCACGATCTGCTGCGACCGGATGGAAACGCCTTTCAGGGCGATGAATCTCAGACGATCAGAATGCTGAGCGTCTAGTTCGCGTAGCCTTTAACATCGAATCGCACCAACCGATGGGGGGTGAGCGATAATGACCGACCTCCTCGCGGCCGTACTCGCAGCGCACGGTGGGCTGGACCGGTGGCGCGAATTCAGCACCATGGAGGCGACCATCATCAGCGGCGGCAAGCTATGGCAGATCAAGGGCCAACCGCAAGATCCCGTGCCGCGGCGGATGACCGTGGCGCTACACCGCGAATGGGCGTCGGTGCAGCCATTCGGTGCTGCAGACCAGAAAACCGACTTCACGCCCGAGCGCATCGCCATCGAAAAGCTCGACGGGCGTGTCGTTACCGAACGAACCGACCCGCGGGCCTCATTCGCCGGGCATGAATTGACGACACCGTGGGATCCATTGCAGCGCGCCTACTTTAACGGCTACGCGCTGTGGACGTACTTGACCACCCCGTTCTTTATGACGCTGCCAGGGTTCACCGTTACCGAAATCGATCCGGTCGAAGAGAACGGCGAGCGGCGGCTCGGACTGCAGGCGCATTTTCCGGACCGCTTCGCCAGCCACAGCCGCCTGCAGGAGTTCTACTTCGATAGCGACTTCCTTTTGCGCCGCCACGATTACCGGGTGGACGTCGCCGGCGGGTTCGCTGCGATCCAATACGTCTACGACATGGTCGAGGCTGACGGAATCAAGCTTCCGTCCAAGCGCCGGGCATACCGCTGTGACGCCAACGGCGAGATCATCGCAGACGAACTCATGGTGTCAATCGACGTCAGCGACGTCCAGCTGACTTAATGAGCCACGGCTTACGCTAGCGGGTCGCGTCCTATGCGCTCCGGTTGGCTGGTGTCGGTCCGCCGCCATTGATAACCCGCTTCGTCTTCATAGTCAATGGTGACGCGTAGCGTGTAATCCGGCTTGGTCGTTGTGTATGCCATCACGGTGTGCTGATTAGGCGACAGAGTAGGTTTCCACTCTGTCGCGAAGTGACCAACCACAGCGTCCCGCAACGCTTGTTTGACCGCTGTCGACTGTTGAAAGCGGCCCTCCAACGATCCTGATAGCGCAAGGATCGACCGATCGAAAGCCTGGTCAACCCGCATTGTGTTGTTGGCCTGCTGACAGCCATTGGGTATTGCAATCCCGTTGGCATCTACAGCCTCAACGTCGACGTTAAGGAGGGTCATCACCGCCCTGCCTGCGTTGTCGATTCTGACTGTCCACCACAAATCGCCAAACATCGCGGTTCTAACGCAAGAGGGAACCACCTTTCGAGCTTGAGCCGCAATGCGTTCCCTTACGGCGCGGCGCAATGTATCCATCCTTGCTTCGCGGCGTCTGGCTTCCTCGGCTGCACGCCTAGGGTCACGGACGACGGTGACATATAGCGCGATGAACACGCTAAGAGTGGTGGCAACGGCGGCAGTCGCTTGGGTTTCGTTGAGCCATGGCGTAATTTGATTTACCGCGTTTCCCGTGCCTTGCGCGGTGATGCGCCCCACGATCACCAGAGCTGCAGTGGTCACTGTGGTTCTCCAGTCGTTAGGAACCGACCAGCGGCTGGATCGATTGTTGGTAATCGTCGTAGAAACCCGCACCCGATTTGACGCCCAACCGACCT
>JAFAID010000344.1 GCA_019236925.1 Mycobacterium sp.
ACGAGCTGGAATGGGGCATCGCCGAGCCGAAAGCGCATGAAGTCCTGGCCGAGCGCCTAGCAGGCTGGCAGGAACGCTACCCCGATGTTCGTGTGCGCCGGATGGTCGTATTCGACCGGCCCGCGCACCACCTCATCGAGCAGGCCAGAACCGCCCAGCTGGTCGTGGTCGGCACCCGCAGCCACGGTGAATTCACCGGGCTGCTGCTCGGTTCGGTCAGTTCCGCGGTGGTACAGGCGACCCGCACACCGGTCATCATCGCCCGCGGCGGCGTTGATTAGTTGCCGGTTGCGCTGCGTTGTCAGGGAGAGCTTGCAGCAGGGCACGTTCCCTGGCGAGTCGTAGTTCGGTGAGGAACGCTTGCAGCGGCGCGGTTTCGCGGCCGGTGCGTTGTGCGCCGGTCATGACCAGAACGCGTCCGGTTCCAATCTGGACCTGGTAGTCGGCCTGGTCGGGGTGCTGTAATTGGGTCGCGCCGGCGGCAGCCTCCACGTTCCAGCCGCTCCCGGTGTCGCTCAGCACCGCGATTGCGTCGAGGTCAAAGGTTCGCCGGATCGAATCGACGGCCTCGCTGAGGTCACGAGGTGAGGCCATGGCACGGGCGGCGAGCCTGGCCAGGTTGCGGGCCTCGGCGGCGGCGTGCGCGGTCCGGACCCCTTGACGGGTGAGCACGTCGACCAAGCCTCCCACCGCGAGCGCGACGATCCCGAAGGTGATCAGGGCGACCACATCGACAGCATTACTGACGCGCAGGGTGTGCAGCGGCTGGGTGAAGAAGTAGTCGGACAGCAGGACGGCAACGGCGGTGGCCAGCAGCGCAGGCAGAACCCCGCCGAGCAGGGCCACGCAGAGCACCACGAGCAGATTGCACAACAGTGCGCCGGTAAGCCCGAGCTGAGCGCGAAACGGGGTCAGACCGACCGTGATCGCCACGGGGCCTATGACCGCGAGGATCCAGGCCGCCAGCCAGCGCAGCCCGGGAAGCCGCACCTGTCGCAGCGACGGGACGGTCAGCCTGATCGCCGCTCTTTGATGCGGTCGTCGGCGAGCGGGGATGACATGAACCTCGACCGGGCCGGCGGTTCGAATTGCCTTGTTGATCACCGAGCCGTGCAACAACTCCTGACCGCGCGACCGCCGGGTTGCGCCCAACACCAACTGGTGGGCATTCTCGTTGCGGGCGAAATCCAGTACTGCGGCGGCGACATCGATGCCGGCCAATTCGGTGTAGTGGCCACCCAATTCGCCAAGCAGCCGGCGTTGGCTGGACAGCCATGCGGGCTCGGCCTCTGCCAGGCCTGTGGGTTCCCGCACGTGCACCCCGATCAGCTCGGCGCCGAGCGATGTGGCGATCTGCGCGGCCCGCCGCAGGACGTGCTCGCCCTCCGGGTCGCCGGTCAACGCGACGACGACGCGCTGCGAAGCAACCGCCGCCGATGGCCGGCTCAGTGCGACCGGGGGAGCGACGCCGAGGTGACCGCGCCGCTGCAGCCAGCCCGTCGCGAGTTCGCGCAGCGCGGCCAACCGCTCGGCGGTGTAGAAGCCGGTCAGCGCGTGCGGGGCTGCGCCTGGCAGCAGGACATCGGTGTCGGCGATGCGGGCGCGCAACTGCTGCGGGGTGATGTCGAGGAACTCGATTTCGTCGGCGGCGGCCACGACCGCGTCGGGCACCGTCTCGTGTTGGGCGATGCCGGTGACTGCTTCGACAGCGTCGTTGAGGCTGTCGATGTGTTGCACGTTGAGCGCGGTGATCACATCGATACCGGCGGTTAGCAGCTCCTGCACGTCTTCCCAGCGTTTCTCGTGGCGGCTGCCCGGCACGCAGGTGTGGGCCGATTCATCGACCAGTACCACCGCCGGACGTCGAGCCAGCACCTCGTCCACGTCGAGCTCGTCGAAGATGGACCCTCGGTGGCTGGTCTGGGCGAGCGGAATTTGCTCCAGCGTGGCGAGCATGGCCTGGGTGTCCGCGCGGCCGTGGGTCTCGACCAACCCCGCGACCACATCCACTCCCCGCTCAGCCAGGTGCTTGGCCTCAGCCAGCATGGCGTAGGTCTTTCCAGATCCCGGAGCAATACCGAGATAGACGCGCAGCCGACCTCGGCTCACAGTCGATGTCGAACCCGCCGACATTCCGCCGCTCATCGTGATCACCCTTCACTGCCACACGTCGGATCGAACCTACAGTTGGCAAACGCGCGCACTAAGGGCAGAAGGTCACCAGCTATAACAACCGACGATGTGACCGGGCCCAGTGCCCTCGATCACCGACTTCACACCGCCTGATCTTGCGG
>JAFAID010000346.1 GCA_019236925.1 Mycobacterium sp.
CGTGCTGGTCGGATACGTCTCCGGCGTTTCGCCGGCAGGCTTTGGACGCCGCAACATCGTCCACCTCGACCTCAGGCCCGAGTACGCTTCCGGCATCCCCGACACCGTCACCGCGCGGGTGGTTCCATCCAACGTATTCGCGGTGTCGTCCGTACAGCTGGTCGACAACGGAAAGGGCTCCGCGCCCCTGCCGGACGGGGCCGTGCTGCATGAGGATCAAAGCCTACCGACGGTGCTGTTTCAGACCACCTTGACGAAATTCCGTGCAGTGCTGGCCGCCGTGGGCCGTGAACCCAGCGCCGACAGCGTAGGAGCGCTCACCGCCCTGGGCGAGGCCACCGAGGGCCGCGGCCACCGCTTGCAGGACGCCAGCCACGACCTGAATGACATCGTCACCCAATTGAATAGCGTCGTTACAACCGACGCCGGCCCGTCCACCATTTCCGGGCTCACCGCCGCCGCCGAAGGACTGCGCAAAACCGCGCCGGAGCTTTTCGACGCACTCAATAGCGCGGTGAAGCCGATGCACACCCTCGCCCAAAAGCGCTCGGCGCTGACCAATTTCCTGTCGGCGGGGCTGAACACCAGCGGCACACTTGCCGACGCATTCGACCACCAGACCGACCGGCTGATCGCCATCACAACCGAACTGACACCGGTTGTGGGTGTTCTCGCCGACAACGCGGGGCAGTTCGATCCCATATTCACACGGTTGCAGCGAGTGGCAGACAAGTTCTACTCCCAGGCCTGGAACCCCGAGACAAACGTCTTCACCATGAAAGGGGTTGTGTCGTTCACTCCCACCCGCACCTATATTCGTGCAGACTGCCCGCGCTACGGCGAACTGGCCGGCCCAAGTTGCCAAACCGCCCCCGAAGTGCCGACCGCCCCAGCGTTGCTGCCCGCGCTGCAAACACACGGATTCCCGCCACCGCTGAACCTGCCGGAGAATCGCCCCAACCTCGCCGCGCCACGCGGTTCGATCATCGGGGCGCCCGAATCCCCCGCTGACCCAGCCCAGGACGGCCCCCCCACCGAGCCGCCGGCAGTGCCCCCGTTGCCGGGCGAGTCCCCGCCACCCCCACCGGCCGATGCGGGTGCTCCTGGGGGCACTCAGCCCCAAGCGGCGGTGATCGGCGGCAACGTCGGCCCGATCGGCAGCGACGAGGAGAAACACCAATTGAGCCTCATCGTGGGAGGCCAAGCCACCACGGTGACCGAGTTGCTACTCGGGCCGCTGGCACGCGGGGCGACGGTGCATGTCGCGCCGGATACCGGAGGTGATCGGTGACTTACCGCAAGCCGCTCATTGGGCTGTCGCTGTTCTTGGTAGCGGCGGTCGTGACTACCTGGATGGTATTCGTGACGCTACGCCGCGATGTCGCCGGCCCGACCAATACCTATTCAGCGGTGTTCACCGATGTGTCGGGCCTGCGCCCCGGCGACGACGTGCGCGTCGCCGGCGTGCGCGTCGGACGGGTGGACCGTATCGACCTGGACGGCACCCTCGCCAAGGTCACGTTTCGGGTAGTCAGGGACCAGGTCCTCTACCGCAACACCATTGTCGCGGTGACCTATCAAAACATCATCGGGCAACGCTACTTGGGCCTGTCACCGGGACCCGACGGTGACCGGACTGCGCTGGCAGACCGAGACCAGATACCGCCGGAGCGTACGAAGCCGTCGTTTGATATCGCATACCTGCTCAACGGGTTCGAGCCCCTGTTCACCGTGCTGGACCCCAAACAGGTGGACAATCTCACTACCGGGATCGTCCAAGCCCTGCAAGGGGATTCCAGCTCCGTTCTCACGCTGATCACCCAAACGTCAGCGCTCGCCGAATCGTTGGCCGGGCCCGACCAAGTCCTTGGCGATGTCATCACCAACCTCAACAACGTAACGTCCAACCTCGCGGCCCAAAACGCGAACCTGCAGACGGTGATCGGCCAAGCCCGCGACGTGATGGTCGCTCTCGGGAATCGGCGCGAACAGCTGGTGGCGTCGGCGCGCTCGATCAACGCAGCTGTCGCGCGATTGGCGACGATCACCAACAACATCTATCCCGACATACGGGAGCTGATCGGTCGCGAGCCGGGATTCGTAGCCCAGCTGGCCGACGGCGACGGTGAGGCCCGCTTCGCTTACCTGGGGGCCAACCTTCCGTACCTGTTGAAGGGGCTCGCCCGCGTCTCGCAGGAAGGAAGCTACATCAACGCTTACGCCTGCAACGCCAACCTCACCATCTTCGCGTTCCTTAGCCGACTGATACCGGCAATCGTCCGACTCGCATCACCGGGCAACATCGTCCAACAATCACCGATTTGCAGGTAGCACCCGTGCTCGACCGGCTCAAACGCCCCATCGAGGAATACAGCAAGATCTGGCTGGCCACCATCTCGCTGGCCTTAATCGCGGCGATCCTCGCCGCCATCTTGCTGATTGGCCGGCTGTCGGTGGGCCAGACCGACTACCGGGCAGAGTTCGCCCAAGCCGCCCAAATCCGCGCGGGCGACCAAGTCACCATCGCAGGCATCCCGGTGGGCGCGGTGCGCGACCTGAAACTGGCCGCTGACCACGTCGTCGTCACATTCACAGTGCGCAACGATATTCACCCCGGCGCCGACACACGGGCGGCCATCAAACTGACCACGCTTCTGGGATCACGGTATGTCGCGTTGGAACCGGCCGGCGCCGGCAACCTCGAGCAGCGCACGATCCGCATCGCCAACACATCGGTTCCCTACGACCTGCAACAAGCCCTGGCCGATGCCACCACCACGTTCGAGCAGGTCGACGCCGACCGGATCGCCGACTCAGTTACCACCTTGTCGCACAACCTCGGCGGCGTGCCCGAGGCACTCCCACAAGCACTCGACAGCGTCAGATCGCTCGCCGCCATGATCTGCGGACGGCGAGATCAAATCGGCTCTCTGCTGAGCAGTGTCGACACGATCACGACGACGATCCGCGACCAGAAAGCCAACCTCGGTGCGTTAGTGCTGCAGGGCCGTGACCTGTTGGCTCAGATCGTGTCCCGGCGCGAAGCGGTGCAGCAACTGTTCGCCGGCGCCACCACGTTGGTGAACACGATAGAAGCGATTCTCAATGACCAACCAGCCGTCAATGAAATGCTGGCGTCCATACGAGATTTCTCCCGGATGCTCGCCGGGCATGACGCGCTACTGCGCAACACGCTCCAGGCCCTGCCGCTGCCCACCCGCAACTTAGCCAACGCCACCGGCAGCGGCACCGCGATCGACCTCAACGTCCCCGCAGGCCCGCTGATCGACTCATGGATGTGCGCGATCAGCGGGCGCGCCAAACAGTTCGGCCTGACCGACTACTTCACGGACTGCCAACCAGCACCAGACCCATGGCCGGGTTGGCCGGCGCCGCAACCCGAGAGGCTCCCGCGATGAGCCGCAAGAACATGATCACCGCCGCCATGATTGCCGCCACGATCGCCATCTTGACAGTCGTGTTGATCCCACACCGCGCCAGCCGCCCGATGACGGTCACCGCGCAGTTCGAAGACAGCATCGGCCTGTATGTCGGCAACGCCGTCTCGGTGCTCGGAATGCCGGTCGGGAAAGTCACCCGCATCGTGCCCAACGCCAGCTACGTCGAAGTGAAACTTGAGATCAGCAAGGGTGCCGACATTCCCGCCGACGTTCAAGCCGTCACAGTGTCGACCTCGGTGCTGACCGACCGGCACATCGAACTCACCCCCCCCTACCACGGTGGGCCGAAGCTCGAGAACGGCGACGTCGTGGGCCTGGCCCGAACACGCACTCCTGTTGAATTCGACCGGACGCTGGCAATGGTGGACAAACTGTCACGCGCCCTCAGCGGTGACGGCCAAGGCCACGGCCCGCTGGCAGATCTAATCACCATCGGCGACGAGATCACCACCGGCACCGGGCCGAACATCAAAGCAACGCTCGATGAGCTGGCGCAGGCGCTGCAGCTCAGCGCCGACAACGGCGCCCAGACCAACAACGACATTCACTCGGTCGCGGCCAACCTCGCCGAATTGACCCAGGCAGCCACCGACAACGACAGCGCCATACGCGAGTTCGCTTCCAACATCCGCCAGCTCAGCGACATTCTGGCCGCCGAAGACCTCGGCACCGGAAACACGGGAAAGCAGATCAACCAGAGCCTGGATCAAGCCGCCGCGCTGCTGCAGGAAAACCGCGACCGACTGAAGAGCAGCGCCGCCGATGCGCAGACCCTGACCGCGGCAATGAACGACTACCGTCGCGAAATTGCGGAGTTCTTCGACGTCGCGCCGCTGGCGATCGACAACGTCTACAACGCGATCGACGCCGATGCCGGTTCGCTGCGCGTCCATTTCTTACCCGACAAGATCCTCTTCAATGGTCAACTCGCCAAAGAAGTGTGCAACCTACTCGGCGCGAAACAATTAGCCTGTGCCACAGGCACACTCGCCGACTACGGACCGGACTTCGGCATTACCGGAATGCTGGACGTGATGGCAGGCATACGGTGATCAGTCACCACAGCGCCACTGCCCGGCGCGGATTCCGATGCGTGGTGGCGGCCGCCATGACCGTGCTGGTGGCTGGATGCGCCACCGGGCTGGAAAACTTGCCACTTCCGGCGCCGGGCCTGGCAGCCAACAGTATCGCGCTGACCGCCGCGTTCTCTAATGCGCTGAACCTGCCCGCCAAAGCCAAGGTCAAGCTCAATGGCGCCGACATCGGCGAGGTCGAATCGATTCACGCCCGAGACTTCACCGCGCTCGTCAACATGCGGATCAGGTCTGATGTTGCCGTGCCCGTCGGTGCGACCGCGCAGCTGCGGTCGGCCACACCGCTCGGTGATGTGTTCGTCGCGATCAAACCCGACCCGAACCAGGCGCCCGACGCCCCGCTGCTGCGCGACGGCGACGTCATACCCGTGGGCTCCACCACCGCCGCCGCGACAGTAGAGGAACTGCTCAGCTCGGCGGCGCTGCTCATCAACGGCGGCGCCATCCGTCGTCTGGTGTCCATCGTCAACGGCACCGGTTCGGCGGTCGGCGGGCGCGGCGAGAAGATTGCCACATTGCTGCACGAGTCCGACGAGTTGATATCGCGGCTCAACGCCCGATCCGCGCAGATCAACAACGCCTTGCGCAGCACCTCGGCACTCGCTGCCATGCTCCAGGCACACCAGCACACCCTCAACGAAACCCTAGCCGCCGGTGCCCCGGCGACGAGCGTCATCGCCGATAACGCCGCCCAGCTGGCTGACCTGGTCGATGCCATCGCACGAATCACCACCCAGCTCAACCGGTTCCCCTCCCTGCGGGGCACCGACAGCCGCAGCCTAATCGCTGACCTCAACCACCTCTGCGCGACGTTCAACGAGGTCACTGTCGACCCGAATTTGTCGATGACAGCGCTGAACCGGCTGATCGGGATCCTGATGAAATCCACCAACGCAACCTCGGCGCACGCCAACGTCGAGGTTCCCAAACTCGCCATCGGTGCCCTGCCCGACAAAAACTACCCTGGTGACCCGGAATTCCACGGGCCCGACGGAACGGACTGGCATGCCATGATCGGCAGCCTCCGATACGAGTGGAACGTGTTGTTAAGCAAGGTGTTAGGGCCACAACGATGACCGGTTCACCGCGCCCGTTGGAATGGTCGGCCAGTCTGATCGTCGGCTGTGTGCGCGTGCTCGCCCACCGCCGCATCGCCGTCTCGTGCATCGGGCTTGTTTTGACCTTGCTGGCTGCCGGCGGATACATCGCCCTCGGCGAACTGCGCGTCAACCCCACGCGCTCAACGGTTCTCGTGCGCGTGGCGCTGTCGCAATCAGGCGGGCTGCTCCCTGGTCAAGACGTCACGTTACGAGGAACACCGATCGGTCGGGTCCAGTCCGTCAACTTCACCGACACCGGCGTTGTGGCGATCGCCGCCCTCGACGCCGACGTATCGGTGCCCAAAGACAGCCTGGTGCGCGTCTCGCCCCTCTCACCGGCCGGTGAACAGCATCTGGACTTCCGCCCGGTCGACAACCACGGACCGCTCGTAACCGACGGCAGCGTTATCGGCGAAAACCAGACCACCGTCCCCGTGCCGTTAGCCCAGCTCCTTGGTGACACCGACGGCGCACTCGCACAGCTAGATCCTCCCAAGCTCGCCGCGATCACCGGTGAGCTCCGTGTCAGCCACCAAGGCCCACGTAAGCTGGCCGCCCTCGTCGACGGCGGCACCTTCCTGATCTCCACTCTCGATTCAGTGTTGCCGCAAACCGTCAGCGTGCTGCGTAACAGCCCGGTCCTGCTGACAACGCTCGCCGACGCCAACCCCGGCCTACGGCACACCTCCCGAAACCTGCAAGAAATCCTGCACGGGATCAATGCCATGGACGGCGGGTTTCGCGTCCTCGTCGACGGCGGCAGCGCCCCGTTCACCGCCCTGGACAAGATCATCGCCGATGACTCCCACACCATGGTCCAACTACTCGGGAATCTGACCACCATCGCGCAGCTGTCCTACATTCGTGTCCCCGCCCTGAAGGCACTGTTTCCCACCAACCGTGGATCGGTACTCGACGCGGTGGACAGCGCCATCCACGACGGCGGCATCTGGGGGATCGGCGACTTCTACCCCCGCTACAGCTGCGATTACAACCTGCCCCGACGCGCACCCTCACAGGCCGACTTCGTCGAACCCTACCGCTACACCTACTGCGCCAACGCCGATCCCTCGGTCCTCGTGCGCGGTGCCCGCAATGCGCCCCGTCCACCCGGCGATGACACTGCCGGCCCACCGCCGGGCTATGACCCGCACGCCCAGACCGACTCGACACCATCGGGCCCCAACTCAATACCGACACCATACGGCGGCCCGCAGCTGCCCACGACACCACCAAACTAGGACGGGGACAAGCCAAGGTGAACATCAACGGCTTCAAACGGACAAGCACCAAGGATGTATTCGAAAAGCTCGACGAGCTCGATAACCGCGACGACCGCCGCGAAATCGATACGTCGGCCTGCACATCTGATGACAGCGACGATACGGCCGAGGCCGCCGAGGCGACATCAACCGCCGAGAAGACTGATGCGACAGAGCAGCCCGACGCCAACGCTGACGAAGCCTCCGACGCGAACTCGACGCCCTGTGCAGGTCGGCGCCGGCTACGCCGCCTCGCCGTCTTCGGGGCCACCCTTGTGTGCTTTGCTGCGCTGGGTTCGTCGGGATACCTAGGTTGGCAGTTGAAACAACGCGATGACACCTCAGCGGCCGCACAGGCCGCGTTGGCCGTCGCACGAACCTATGCGGTCACGTTGACCAGTGTGGACTCAAAGGACATCGACCAGAATTTCAATCAAGTCCTGGGCGGCGCCACCGGCGAATTCAAGGACATGTACAGCCAATCCGCCGCCCAATTGCGCCAGATCCTCGTCGACAACAAAGCGGTGAGCAAAGGGATCGTCGTAGATGCGGCGGTCAAATCGGCGACGAAGGCCAAAGTCGACGTGCTGCTGTTCGTCGACCAATCGATCAGCAACGCCGTCGTCAACGGCCCACGGATCGACCGTAACCGAATCGAGATGACGATGGAGCTCATCGACAACCACTGGCTGGCAAGCCACGTCGATATCAAATAAGGACACGTGCAGCTCAAGTTCCACCGTTTCGCACAGCGGCACAGCGGCTGGGTTTCACGGTTCCTTGGCTGTGATTGTGGTGGCGTGCTCGCGCCAACCGACGTCTCGAAAAGCGCCACCGACCCGCCGTTGGGTCTGGTGCCAGGCGACCTCGCCCAGCACCGCTGCAAGCCGGGCAGGGCGCTGGTTGGCAATATTATTTCGCTGGCGGAGATCTGGTGACCGACATCGCCAGCGACTCCCCGTGTGCCACGGAGAACCCGCCCCAGGCTAAGCGCGAGCGCGGGGGCGGCGCTGGTTCCGGCGAGTACAGCGCGCGATTGGCGGTGCTGGCTGGGTTCACGCTGCGGCACAAGGCTCTCGTGATCGGGGCGTGGACGGCTGTCGCGGTGGTGCTGGCTGTGCTGTTTCCACAGTTGGAAGCGGTGGTGCGTCAGCAGTCGGTAGAACTCATCCCACATAACGTGGCGTCGTTTCAGACGGTGGACCGGATGAGCGCGGCGTTCGGTGAGCAGGGTTCCAAGACCATGCTGTTTGTGGCGATGGAAGACCCCGCAGGATTGACCCCGCCGGCGCGGCAGCGCTACGAGGAGTTGGTCAAGCGGCTGCGCGCCGATACCCACGACGTGCGGCTGGTGCAGGATCTACTCGCCGATCAGGTCACCGCCGCCCAAGCGGTCAGTAAGGACGGCCACGCATGGTTTCTGCCGGTCGGCGTGGCCGGCACGCTCGGCGACCCCACCGCCGCCGAGTCGGCGCAGGCGGTGAGCCGCATCGCCGCGGAGGTGTTCAACGGTTCGACCACGACGGTGCGCGTGACGGGTCCACCGGCCACATATAGCGACGCGATGACAGCCGGCGAGCAGGACCTGCTGCTGATCTCGATGGCCACCGCCGGCCTGATCGCCGTGATCCTGCTGCTCGTGTACCGCTCGGTGTTCACCGCGCTGTTGCCGCTGCTGGTCATCGGGGTGAGCCTGGGCGTGGGGCGCGGTGTGATGTCGGCACTGGGCCAGCTGGGCATGCCGGTGTCACAGATCACCGTCGCGTTTATGACCGTCATCCTGCTCGGCGCCGGCACTGATTACACGGTGTTTCTGATCAGCCGCTACCACGAGCAACGCCGTGCCCAGGTGCCCGCCGATGAGGCGGTCGTTCACGCCACGGCCAGCATCGGGCGGGTCATTCTCGCCTCGGCCGCTACCGTCGCGTTGGCATTCTTGGCGATGTTGTCTGCCCGGCTCAGTGTGTTCTCCGGACTGGGCCCGGCGTGTGCGATCGCCGTGCTCGTCGGATTCTTCGCCACTGTCACGTTGCTGCCGCCGGTGCTGTCGCTTGCCGCCAGGCGCGGTATTGGCGAACCCAAGTCCGACCGCACGCGCCGCTACTGGAACCGCGTCGCGGTGGCGGT
>JAFAID010000380.1 GCA_019236925.1 Mycobacterium sp.
ATCTCTTATCGGTTTTGCCGGTGCTGATCGTCGCGAACGAGAGCATGGCGTTGGTGTGCCAGTTCATTCAGCACACCGATCCTCGTTTCCCGCTGGTGTGCTTCACCGCGGATTCCGCGTTGCTGGCCGCTCTGACGGCCGTCATCGCAAGCAGATGGCGCCGCGCCGCGTGGCTTCCCGCCGTAAGGATCCGTTCGGCGGTGGCGGTGCTCCTGTCGGCGGTCATCTTCATCGCCGTGATCACACCCGCAACACCGACCGGGACATGGTTTCAGCCGTGGGACGACGCATGGGTGAGGAACGCGACCGTACTGATGCATGGCACAGCTTCTCGTCACCCTCGATCTAACGGTGCAAGTGCCTTGGCGTCAGTTGCCGACCTGGATCGCGTCCGGCTTGGCACCTCGGTTTTGCTGCGCCCTTCCAGCACCACGGCGGTGATCACAAGCTGCCTTCGACGTGGCCGACCTCCCCGGTGAGCCGAGGTGTCAACTAATGTCGCGAGACAGATGTAAACGATGTCGTGAAGCCAGACACTGCACCTGCCGCCCAGGTCCGACGTAACCGCCGGGTAGACCGCTGAGCTGTCGGAATGGCGTCCAGGGGCGTTCACGGGTAATCAGGTCATTTGGGTCGCGGGCGGATGAATCGCGCTCCCGAGCCCGCAACATCGGCGGTGATGACCGCGCATCGATCGCCCTGGCTGAACGCGCGGGCGGCGCTGCTGGTTCACAACCCCCGCGAGCGGAACGGGCCGGAGTATCCGAAAACGCAGCGCCGGGGGATCTACGGGAGGCGGGGGGTGCGACCCCTCCGGCCGCACAACAGCTCGCGCCCGGGGACGCGTGCTGATTCGGAGACGTGGGGATCACCGCTACGCGGCCATCGCGCCAGAGGTCGCCGAGGTCTACGCGCGGCAAGGAATCGAGTTGACGGCAAATGACGGCAAGAACGCGATCTTGACACCAGTATCGAAAGTTCTCACCACGCAGGTCAGCGGTGGTTTCTTGTTGGGTCGGTTGGTGCATGGCCGGGGCTCCCTGTGGGGCGGCGGACGGCAGCATTAGCGGACGGGAGCCGCCCCACCACGGAGGATCTGTGGGTCGGGTGTTGCACAGCTGGTCGCAACGGTGGGACGACGTTGGTTGGGCCCCGGGATTGTCGGTGCGGGCGTTCACATTGGGACTGTCGGTTCGGCGGTGCTTGGGCATGGCCGCTGGCAGCGAGTTCGGATAGGAGCAGCAAGCGTGACAGAGACGGTCACATCGACGTCGGCGCCGGGCATCGCAACACGCGGCGCTGGCATGGCCGGATTGCCGGGTATTGGCGGCTGGGCCGATCGGGCCGGGGTGGTCGATGAGATGGTGCAGCGGGCTTGTTCGGCAGGGTTTGACACCTGGTGGCGACGCGCCGCATCGGTCGGGTTTTGCGCGGCCCCGATTCAGCTGGCCGGTACCGACCTCTTCGGGCGGGAACGGCGGATGTGGGTGCGCTGCAATAATCGCCGCGCCGCCGTGTGCCCGTCGTGTTCGGATCTGTACGCCCGCGATACCTGGCAGCTGGTGCACGCAGGATGCGCCGGTGGCCACCACGATATGCCGGCCAGCATCGCGTGGCGCCCGCAGGTGTTCGTCACGTTGACCGCCCCAGCTTCGGCCCAGTGCACAGCTGCATGGGCCGGGTGTGCCGCGACCACCAGCGGATCGGCGGGTTCCGGCGTTGTCCGCACGGGAAACCATTGTGGTGCAGCCGAACCCACGAGGATACCGACCCTCGTGTGGGTGAGCCGCTGTGCGGTGAGTGTTACGACTATGCCGGGCATGTGCTGTTCAGCTGGCATCTGCCGGAATTGTGGCGCCGCTTCACAATCGCGCTGCGCCGACGACTGGCTATCGAGCTGCGGTCGAGCGGCGGTGATCCGGGTTCGGTGCGGGTTAGTTTCGTCAAGGTCGTCGAGATGCAGGCCCGCGCGATCCCGCACATTCACGCCCTGATCCGCCTGGATCCAACCAATTTCGCGGGCGAGCCCGCCGACGCCGATGACAGTGAGGGCTGGGTGTCGCGGCTGGGCGCCTCCGATCTCGCCGTGTTGGTGCAGCAGACCGCACGCACCGTGACCCTCACCGTCGAACATCACGGCGATCAGGACGGCGAGACGGTGTCGCGGGTGATCGGGTTTGGTTCCCAACTCGACATTCAGCCCGTAATTGCGAAATGCGCTGGCGCCCAGGATGAATCCACCGCGCCAGGTGTGTCGGGGCGTCGAGTGGCGGGATACGTGGCCAAGTACGTCACCAAGTCGCTGCACGACTTCGGGATCAGTGCGCGGCGGCTGTCGCCCGAAGCGATCTGCGAGTTGGCGGTGTCAGCCCATGTCCGGGCGATCCTAACCACCATCGTCGAACTGGCCGACCACGGCGTAGCTGGGATCGGCAAATGGTTGCACACCCTGGGTTATCGCGGCCACATCACGACCAAATCTCGCCGATACTCAACCACCCTGACCGCGCTGCGCGCGGCCCGGGTGGAGTGGACCCGCCAGCGGCTGTCCGAGATGGGCCACGACCGGATGGTAGGAGACCTAACGCCCCAGCATGATCCGGCCTATCCGGTGCCCAAAGATCTTCCGGGCCCCACGGGAGAGCGCGAATTGGGCGAGATTGTGTGGGAGTTCGACCAGGCCGCGCACATCAGTGCCGGAGACCGGGTCTTGGTCCTGAGTGCCGCTCGCCGCGACATCGACAACCGCCATCTGGCTCGTGAGAGTCTGCGGGACACCGCCCACCAGTCCGTCTGGATCGATGTCGAAAATGACTGGGCCGCCCCCTAATTAGGTTAGCCCCTGCCGCTACAGCGCGACCGGCGATGATGGCCAGCGAACCGTGATGACGGTCGAGTCGTCCTCGGCTTGCCAGGAGTGGTCGATGCCCTTTCCCCACACGACATAGTCGCCTTGCCGTTCGAGGGTGACGCTGCCGGTGGGCAGGTCCAGCCGGAAGCGCCCGGAGATCAGGAGGAGCAACGTGGTCCGCTGCTCGGTGGCCGTCCATCCGTCACGGCGTTGTCCGGCTGGGTGTATGCCCCACTTGACTTCTAGGGCATCAGTTTTGCGGACTTCGTCGCTCATGAAGTGTCCGAGCAGCCAGCCCCGGTTCGTCCCTGCGTCGTCGTTCGCATTGCCGATGTACCACCCGATGCTCACTCGCCGTACTCCAGTCCGATCGGCGGAAGGTTTACCCATCCCTGCCCCATCTGGGCGAGGCGTCGAATGCCTTGGAGGAACGCGAAAAGGCCTTCATCGCTCCAGCGTTCATCATTCACCAGGCTTGAGACGCCGTCGACATCAAGGCTTGAGTAGATACGGATGCCTCCGACTTCCCAGTTTGCGATAAGTTCGCCGCCGAGCAACGTCCACCACTCCTCGTCCTCGATGGTGATCAGAGAGGCGAACTCGTAATTGCCGCTGACGAGATTGAGGCCGAAGCCGGTGCACTCCGTCCGCCAGGCGTCGGAGCCTGCACGATCAATAAGCCAGCGCATCGGCTCCGACAGGCGCGAGCGATGCAGCGGGTCAAGGCGCTGGGCCGTCCCGCCCGCCAGCTCAAGCTCGTCGCGCCCCAGCAGCTCTTCCTCAAGCTCGCGTTCGAGTGTCACAGACAGCTGCATATCGTCACTGAAGTCGGCCAGGGGCTGGTGGAACCCCTTCGGGATGACAGCGAGTCGCCCCGCTGCGTTTAGCACCTGCGGCGAACGCTCTTGCACGACGATCGCGTAATCGGCTCCGTGGCCGCGGCTTGGGGGTCGGGCGATCGCGAGCAGGGCCAGCGGCCCGCCAGCGCAGAGCCGGTCTCGAAGGTTGAGAGCGTGCTCGACCGATCCCAGGTAACGCCGGCGAAGCGGCAGGCGCGACCACTCCACCTCGCCGTGACCGCTGATGATGGCATCGATGAGTTCACCCTCCAGGAGATCGAGCGTCAGCGCGTAATCGGCGAAGTCGATTAGCCGTACCTGTCCGCTGATCTTTTGATGCGAGATGTCGATGTGGGACAGGCTGTATAGGGCCGCGTTGAAGGTCCGAGTCTGTAGATTGATCGACTCAGAAATGCGATGAACGGCTGCCGCTGCCGTCGTGTCGTCGAGATCCAGCACGGGCGCCGATCTGTCGGGTGATGCGGTCAACGAATCCCGGCCATAGCCCAGCGGGACAACCGATTCGGTCCACTCGGCGGTGGTAAGGATGCTCGTGGTGACCGCTGTTCTTCCGCAGCGGATCTCGTACAGATAGTGCTCGCCGAGCTGCGATCCGTATAGCGCACTGATGGCCCCTGCGATCGTGCTATGAGTGACTTGTGCGCGTCTGGCTGCTTTCTGCCGTGCCAGATGCGGCGTAATCTGCGCCAGCTGGTCATCGAGCTTTAGCTGAGCGGTCCCCGGCTGCCAACCCGCATGGAGATCCACCCAGTCGAGAAAGTTAGCTATCGCCAGGTCTCCGGCATCGGAAACGTGCGACGTGCCGGCCCGCGAGCTGCGCCCGTAGACCAGGAACTCAAAGCGCGTCTTGGCATCGTCATCGGATTGACTCAGCAAGGTGTCGAGTGCTTGCTGCATCACGGTCGTCGGCACCATCTCCGGCTCGCGACCCCACTCTGCAACCGCTCGGGGGCTGGCGCCAAGCCCGTTCCGCGAATGCCTCACTCGACATCCGCAACGCGAGCTTGAGCGCGTTGGCCAGCCTGCCCGTCCACTTCACGATGACGACTGGATCCATCGCGTCCCATGCCTCGCCGCTCACCTGCATCCGAAGTGCACGGCCGCTGCACCGCGACCTCATGGCCGGTGCGCACAGACCCTACTTGAGTTGATCCCGTGGCCGATAGGCGGTCACGTGATCAAGAAAGGAGGGGAGTCACCATGCGACTCCTCATCGATACCCGCCAGAAGCAGTTCCAAGTGACCAAGGAGGCCGAGCCTCGGTTCAACCGCGACACCGGAGTGCCGCGCACAGATCGAGAGACGGGCGAGCCTTTGTTTTCCGTGCAGCTGCTGGCGCTCGACGACAGCGGCGGTGAGGTCATCGCCGTGACCGTCGCCGGTCAGCCGAAGGTGACGGTTGGCGCAGCGGCGGCAGTCACTGATCTTGTCGCGATCCCATGGCAGCAGGGTGACCGCAGCGGCGTCGCCTACCGAGCGGCGTCGATCACGTCCACAGGTTCGCCCGTGACCGGCGTGGTCGGGTCCAGCCGTTTGTCCGGCAAAGAAGCCGCCTGATGTGTGACCACCGAGGCGGGGCGGTTCATCTACAGAGGCCATAGGGCCGGACCGTCCCGCTTCACCTACATGGGAGTTAATCGTCATGGTTCGCAGTCAGAGTCCTCCGCAGCCACGGTCCACCAGCGACAGTCTCGTCGAGGATTTGCTCAACATGCTGCTCTCTGCGCTCGGGCATGCGGCGGTGATTGCCGGACGTCTGCTGTGGTGGGCGCTATGTTTGCCGCTTATTAGCGTCCCGACACTAGCCAGCGGCTACGTGGCGTGGACGGTCAGCTGGCTGGCCGGGGCGTTCACCATCGCCGCGTTCGGTCTAATTTTCATTGGCTGGCGGCTAGCTGACTCGGTGAGCTTCCACCAGATGGTTTCCGGCCCAGTATGGGGGCGGTGGCGGCGCTGGTGGGTCTACCGCAAACCGTGGCCGGAGGTCTGCGCGATGCACGGCCTGTCCGGGAACCTGAACGGCGAAGTCGTCATCCCTGTCCTGCGCCGCGTGACAGTCGGCTACGTCCGAGACCACCTCACGGTGCGCATGCTGTGTGGGCAGACACCCGGCGACTGGGCGAACCAGAGCGAAGCGCTCGCCCACGCATTCGGCGCTCAGACCTGTCGGATCCGCCAGGACAAACCGGGATGGGTGCGCATCGAGGTGTTGCACACCGACCCCCTCGCCACGCCGTTCGTCGCGCCCGCACCCGCTGCGTCGACGCCGCTGGATCGCGTGCCGGTCGGCGTCGCCGAGTCAGGCGAGGCGTGGACGCTGCGGCTGCTCGGCCGGCACATCCTCATCGCCGGGGCCACCGGCGCGGGGAAGGGCAGCGTCGCCTGGTCGACGCTGTGGGCACTCGGCCCGCAGCTGCGATCCGGCCTGGTGCAGGCGTGGGTGATCGACCCCAAGGGTGGCATGGAACTCGCGCCAGGCGCGGCACTGTTCGACCGGTTCGCATACGAGAGCCCACAGGCTATGCGCGATTTGCTCGCCGAGGCCGTAGACGTTATGCGCGCGAGGGCATTTCGACTGCGCGGGCACAGCCGCCTGCACCAGCCCAGCGTCGCCGAGCCGCTCATAGTCGTTGTCGTGGACGAGATCGCGGCGCTCACCGCTTACGTCACCGACCGCAAGCTGCGCACCGAGATCGAAGGCCTGCTCAGCGTGCTGCTCTCGCAAGGTCGTGCAGTCGGCGTCTCGGTGATCGCGGCCGTGCAGGACCCGTCCAAGGACACGCTGAGCATGCGACAACTGTTCCCCACCCGCATCGCGCTGCGGTTGACCGAGCCGAGCCAGGCCGGCATGGTGCTCGGCGACTCGGCCCGCCACCGGGGGGCGCTGGCCGACCAGATCCCGGACACGCAGCCCGGTGTCGGCTACGTCGCCGAAGACGGCACCGCCGACATCGTCCGGGTGCGGGCCTTCCACGTCACCGATAACGACATCGCCTGGCTCATCAACTCCCATACCCCGCTGCACCGTCCCGGTGTCGCGCCGGACGACGCCGGCTGATGGGACGTCATAATCATGCAAGAGGTACGAGCGCGGCAGCGAAGCGACGCGACAAGCTTGTCAGAGGTTGGTGTTGAAATCGACCTGGCCGACGACTATCGACTCCCGCGCGAGACGAGCCGCGCGCTTGTACACGTCATGATGGCCGTGCGCGACCGGAAGCTCGCGTCCGAGAGGAGAGCAGCGTGACGTTGAGATTCGCCTTCTACGGCCGAGTCAGCACCGAGGATGCTCAAGATCCCGAGGCCAGCCGCAGCTGGCAGAAGCGGCGTGCCATGGAGCTGATCACTCCACACGGTGGAATCCTCGCCGCTGACTACTTCGACGTCGGCCAGAGCCGCGCGCTGCCGTGGAAGCGCAGGCCAGAAGCGTCACGGTTGCTTGCCGATGTGGCCCGTCGCGACTGTGGCTTCGATGCTGTCGTGATCGGCGAACCCGCTCGCGCGTTCTACGGGCCGCAGTTCGCGCTCACCTTCCCGGTGCTCACGCACTACGGCGTCGGACTGTGGGTGCCGGAAGTCGGCGGGGCTGTCGATCCCGGGTCCGAGGCCCACGACCTGGTGATGACGTTGTTCGGCGGGATGAGCAAGGGGGAGCGTGCCCGAATCCAGATGCGTGTGCGCACGGCCATGTCAGCACTCGCGCAGGACACGACAAGGTACCTCGGCGGCCGGCCGCCGTACGGTTACCGGCTCGTCGACGCCGGCCCACACCCCAACCTGGCCAAGGCGAACCTGGGGCAGCGACTGCACCGCCTCGAACCTGACCCCGCGACAGCCCCGATCGTCGAGCGGATCTACCGGATGTACGCCGACGGCGCGGGCCTCCGCTACATCGCGCAACGGCTCACCGACGACGGTGTGCCGTCGCCGAGCCAATACGACCCGGTGCGGAATCGTCACCGCGACCCGCGAGGCTGGTCTCACTCGGCGATCCGCGCCATCCTCGACAACCCGACGTATCGGGGTGTCCGCGTCTGGGGCAGGCAGCAGAAATACGAGGTCCTCGTCGACCCTGACGACGTCGCTGCCGGGCATGAGACGCGCATGCGGTGGCGTGACGAAGCGGAGTGGATCACACCCGCGCGCCGCACCCACGAAGCGCTTATCACCGACGATCTCGCCGACGCGGTCCGGCTTCGCATGCAAGCGCGGCGTGGCCCTGATCTGATCTGCAGTAGGGAATCGAGCACGCCGTACGTGCTGCGCGGGATGTTGTATTGCGGCGCGTGCGGACGGCGGATGCAGGGTGCCGCGCGCGTTGGAAAGCGCGACCCGCATCCTTTACCGATGCGAGCTGGGCAAGTCGCGTTCCGTGCCCGCCGAACTGGCCGATCATCCGCCTACGGTGTACCTGCGCGAGGACGCAGTGACACCTCGACTCGACGAATGGATTGCCAGCCTGGCCGACCCGGAAGACCTTGCACGCGAACACGACTCGGACCTGGCGGCCACCGCTCGACACGCCGCTCTGCAGCGCCAGCTCAGCGACGCCAACCGCAAGGTTGGCGCCCTCATCGCGGCAGTGGAGTCTGGCGTGGCCGTCGCGGACCTCACCGCCGCACTGCGACGACGCACCGCCGAGCGCGACGAGCTGAAGGCCCGTGTTAAGCGAGTCGAGCAGCCCCGCGCCATGTCCGCCGCGCAGATCAGCGAGTTGGCCAAAGAGCTGGGTGGGCTGTCCACCGTGCTTGGCGACGCCACCGCAGCGGAACGCGCCGAGGTGTACGCGAGCCTCGACCTGCGTCTTGACTACGATCCGCACCAGCGGCGGGTGAAGGCGACGGCCGACTTGAGTCGTGTCGCCGGATGTGTCCGAGGGGGGACTTGAACCCCCACGCCCATTAGTAGGGCACTAGCACCTCAAGCTAGCGCGTCTGCCATTCCGCCACTCGGACTCGAGGCCAATCAATTGGCAGCTAAGGCTATCGGATTGGCCTGCTCACACCCAAACCTGCCGGGTCGCGCACGTGGGGGCGGCTCCCTTCGCGGGTACGCCGACCCTAGACGCCGGGCGGCCGCGTCGGTGGCAATGGTAGGAAAGGTGACTGTGACGGTGCCAACCGAAACACCCGTCGACGACGTGGTGGACGTTGTCAGCAGGCTAATCCGGTTCGACACCACCAACACCGGCGATCTGGAAACCACCAAGGGCGAGGCTGAATGCGCCGAGTGGGTTGGTGCCCAATTGGAAGAAGTCGGCTACCAGGTTGAATACGTAGAGTCCGGTGCGCCGGGACGCACCAACGTGTTTGCGCGCCTCAAGGGTGCCGACAGCTCCCGCGGTGCGTTGCTGATCCACGGGCACCTCGACGTGGTGCCGGCGGAGCCGGCCGACTGGAGCGTGCACCCGTTCTCCGGCGCGGTCGAGGACGGCTATGTCTGGGGCCGCGGCGCGGTCGACATGAAGGACATGGTCGGCATGATGATCGTGACCGCGCGGCAGTTCCGCCGGGCCGGGGTCGTGCCGCCACGCGATCTGCTGTTCGCGTTTGTCGCCGACGAAGAAAACGGCGGCAGGTATGGGTCGCACTGGTTGGTCGAGAACCGGCCCGATCTGTTCGAGGGCGTGACCGAAGCGGTGGGGGAGGTCGGCGGGTTTTCGCTGACCGTGCCGCGCCGCGATGGCGGCGAGCGTCGGCTCTACCTCATCGAAACCGCGGAAAAGAGCCTGCACTGGATGCGGCTGACGGCGCGCGGCCGGCCCGGAGCTGGTTGGATGACCCATGACCACAACGCGGTTACCTGGATCGCCGAGGCGGTCGCGCGGCTGGGCCGCCACCAGTTCCCGCTGGTCGTGACCGACAGCGTCGTCGAGTTCCTGACCGCGGTCGGCGAAGAGACCGGACATACCTTCGACACCGATTCACCGGACCTGGAAGGGGCCATCGACAAGCTCGGGCCGGTTGCCCGCATCGTCAAGGCCACCCTGCGTGACACGGCCAACCCCACGATGCTCAAGGCCGGCTACAAAGCCAACGTGGTACCGGCGACCGCGGAGGCCGTGCTGGACTGCCGGGTGCTTCCCGGCCGGCAGGCGGCGTTCGAGGCGGAGGTCGACGAGCTGATCGGCCCTGAGGTTAGACGCGAATGGATCACCAACTTGCCGTCGTATGAGACCAGTTTCGACGGTGACCTCGTCGAGGTGATGAACGCCGCGCTACTGGCTGTGGATCCCGACGCCCGAACCGTGCCCTACATGACTTTTGGGGGCACCGACGCGA
>JAFAID010000395.1 GCA_019236925.1 Mycobacterium sp.
TCAAAGCCCACCAGGGCTACCGAGCGCTCCAGCAGGTGCCCGGCATTGGGCCGGTGCTGGCGGCGGTGTTCGTCGCCGAGATCGGCGACGTGCACCGCTTCACCGATCCGGCCCACCTGTGCTCCTGGGCCGGGCTGACCCCCAAGCACCGCGAGTCCGACACCGTCGTGCACCGCGGCCACATCACCAAGCAGGGCTCCAAACTGGTCCGTTGGGCAGCCATCGAGGCGATACAGCGTTACCCGACGACAGCCAAGATCGCCGCCGACAAGGACCGCATCGAAGCTCGCCGCGGCAAGAACATCGCCAAGGTTGCCGCGGCACGCAAGCTGCTCACACTGGTCTACTACGGGCTGCGCGACGGGCACATCCGCGCGCTCGACCGGGCCAGGGCGGCATGAGCACTCCGGACGCAACAGGTGCGCGGTCGTTCTCATGTCTGATCCCCAATCGGCGTGGTCGCCATTTTGATTGACTCTGCGTGTTGCTACCGCACCGCTCCATGCCCACAACCACTGGGCGAAGGGATGACCGGCAGCCGGACCAAACCGGCCCTGCCCCAAAGTATCTGCACCATCACTGCTTGGAGACGGCTCACAACCACACAAGCCTCGCCGCTGACCTTCCGGCACCGCCGCCAGTATGCATCGGCCCGGCCCGGCATCAAGACCGTTCGTCCTCGCTACTCTGCGGGCGCTGCGTCTTGACCCCGGTCCTTACCCGATGCTGGCCACACGGAGGCCGGAAGCCAGCAGAACCACCGGTCGACAACCAGTTGACAGGACCCCGCCCCTTCAGGGATGACATGATTGCGTACCCCTAAAGCAGTCGGCCCGCCACCCAAGCAGATGACGGGCCGACAGGCTGATCGAACGCGGCCGGGCCGGTGTGACCGGCAGGGCGGCCATCCTGGGCAAAGGCGGCGAGCGCCGACCCCACACCGGCAACGCCTACGGACGGTCCGCTGAGCGGACCGCGCTATTGCGTACGGAAATTGCGACGCCTACCCATAGGGGATAACCAGCAGTCCGTTAAGCGGTATGGGAGAAACGACGATGCCTAAACTCCAGCTGCCCTTCGGCGGCGGTATCCACTTCATAACGGAGTTCCTAGCGAAATGCCGAAGTGTGTTCTCACCAGCCCACGAAGAAGTGGACGTGGAAGTGGAAGAATACGAAGTGGAAGTGGAAGCGGAGGGCACCCGACACCCACCGCCAACAACCCCACCTCCGAAACCCGTTGTGTGACAACAGGTTTGCAAAAATCTGGAAATTATTGACTCGCGTGCAAATTCCCGACCTTGGTCAGGGAGATTGACGGGAGGGTAAAAACCCGAATTAGCTTGTGCCGCAACGATTTACAGGCCGAGATAGTGCGGGGTGCCCATGCCGTCGGGGCCGGGCGGCTCCCAGGGGGCGGCGCCGCTGGCGGTATCGAACCATGCGAGCGCCGGTGGCCGCGTGGTCGGTTGCGGCCGGGGTGCGGGGGTCCCCCCGTGGGCTGCCGAGACGTTGCAGTGCGCGTGGCTGGCACCCTTGTACTCGAAGCGGGCACGGGCACCGGCGTGGTCGGCGTGATCAAGATGCCACTTCTGGTGTGGCGCAATGGGTTTGCCGCACCGGCAGCATCGCACCCGACCGGTGGCGACGCGTTTGGCCACGGCGGCGCGGATCTGCTGGTGTTGCCAACCGTAACCTCGGCCGCTGGTGGAGCGGCGCCCCGATGCTGCGGGTTGGCCGAGTCTTCGGCCCGTGCTCACTCCGTTGCGTCCCACGGTTGTCCTCCCTGTCTGTGCCGCCCGGACCCGCACCGCCAAGGATCAGCGCGGCCCCGGGCGCGCCACCAGTGATTATCGCTCATCGTGGGCCCGGCGGGCGGCAGCCACTACCCTCACCGCCGACTGCCGCCGCCGGTGTCCGCTTCGGAGACCCACCTCGCCAAGGGCCGGGCCTTCCCAGCGGACCGCCCGCCGACCCGGCGCCGAGCCGAAAGGAGGAAGCCCGGCGCCGGGTGGACGATCATGGCCGGGGTTGGTGTCCGCCGCTGCCGGCGCGGTGATGGGCACCGCGTTGGCGGACTCTTGCGGACTCCCTGCGGACTCAGCCCACCGGCTGACCCCCAGCTAAACATCCTGACCTGCGCAAACTAGCGCACCAGCAGCCATCCCTCGGTGTTCCGATAGATCGTCGACCGGCGCGCCGCCCTGGGCCCCGGCACACCGTCGCGGTCCACGGCCGCACCGGTGGTGCCCAGCTGCGCCGCCCGTCCTGCCAGCCAGCGCCGCGACTGCCCGCCCCACACCCGCGCCCGCAGGCCCGGCAGGGTGGCCGTCGCCTCGATCCGCACCCCCGCAACCTCGCCGTCGAAGAGCACGGCGTCATCGACGACGGCCTCACCGTGCAGCAGCTGCTCGTCGTCGGATGGTCGCCAGTGGGCTACTCCCACGATCGCCGTTCCGGTCTCGTCGCGGATCAGTGGCACTCGCCGAGCCGATCCGCGCCGCGCCCGGCGGGCCGCTCGGCGGCCCGCCGGCACCCGGTAAACCCGGGTGGCGGCGGTGCGCCGCCGCGGCGCATAGCCGACCTCGACGTCGAGTCGCCCGGCACGCAGCAGCCCGGTGAGCACCGTCGCCAGGTCGGCGTCGACCCCGACCACCACCAGCCGTCGCGCCCAGCCAATCGCCGGGTCGACGTCGTCGGCATCAACCACCGTCAGCCCGCTCAGCGAGCGCGGCAACCGCGAATCGCCGAACAGCAGCACAGCGATGTCGGTGTTCAATCGCCCGCCTCCTCCTCGGGCCGTCCCGCCCGGATCGTCGCCGGGCGGGCGGCTATTTGTCTGGCTCCTCCCGGCGCCTTCCGGCGCGTATCGTCGCCGGACGGTCGGCTATTTGTCCGGTTCCTCCCCGCGCCTTGCGGCGCGTATCGTCGCCGGACGGCCTCCCCGCAAACAGCTGAGATAGTGTTGGTCACCGGCTGGACCACAATAAGCAGGAGAAACGCCATGCCGGCAATCGTCCTGATCGGCGCCCAATGGGGCGACGAGGGCAAAGGCAAGGCCACCGACCTACTCGGTGGCCGCACCCAGTGGGTAGTGCGCTATCAGGGCGGCAACAACGCCGGACACACCGTCGTGCTGCCCACCGGTGAGAACTTCGCCCTGCACCTCATTCCGTCGGGTGTGCTCACGCCCGGCGTCACCAACGTCATCGGCAACGGCGTGGTGGTCGATCCCGGTGTCCTGCTCGACGAGCTGAAGGGCATCGAGGACCGCGGCGTCGACACTTCGAAGCTGCTGATTTCCGCTGACGCGCATTTGCTGATGCCCTACCACGTGGCCATCGACAAGGTGACCGAGCGCTACATGGGTAGCAAGAAGATCGGCACCACCGGCCGCGGCATCGGGCCGTGCTACCAGGACAAGATCGCCCGCATCGGGATCCGGGTCGCCGACGTGCTCGACCCGGAGGTGCTCACCCACAAGGTCGAAGCCGCGCTGGAACTCAAAAACCAGATCCTGGTCAAGATCTACAACCGCAAGGCGCTGGACCCGGCCCACGTGGTCGAGGTTCTGCTCGAACAGGCCGAGGGCTTCCGGCACCGCATCGCCGACACCCGGCTGCTGCTCAACACCGCGCTGGAGGCTGGCGAAACCGTATTGCTGGAAGGCTCGCAGGGCACTCTGCTCGACGTCGACCACGGCACGTATCCCTATGTGACGTCGTCGAATCCAACCGCCGGCGGCGCCGCGGTCGGGTCCGGCATCGGCCCGACCCGGATCACCACCGTGCTGGGAATCCTGAAGGCTTACACCACCCGGGTCGGCTCCGGCCCGTTCCCCACCGAATTATTCGACGAGAACGGCGAATACCTGTCGAAGACAGGTGGTGAGTTCGGCGTCACTACTGGGCGGCGTCGCCGCTGCGGCTGGTTCGACGCCGTGATCGCCCGCTACGCCACCCGGGTCAACGGCATCACCGACTACTTCCTGACCAAGCTGGACGTGTTGTCCAGCCTGGAAACCGTTCCCGTGTGCGTCGGCTATGCGATCGACGGCAAACGCATCCACGAGATGCCAATGACCCAAAGCGAATTGGCTCGCGCCGAACCGATCTACGAAGAGCTCCCCGGGTGGTGGGAAGACGTTTCCGACGCGCGGACCTTCGACGACCTGCCGGCCAAGGCGCGTGACTATGTGCTGCGGCTGGAAGAGCTTGCCGGAGCACAGGTTTCATGTATCGGCGTCGGCCCGGGCCGTGATCAGACCATCGTTCGCCGCGACGTCCTGGCGGCTCGCGGGTGACCGGTTCTTCGCAGAGTCCAGAACAACTCGACCCCGATTACGAGCATCACGGCGGCTTTCCGGAATATGGCGCCGCCAGCCCGGGCCCGGGATTCGGGCGGTTCATCACTGCGATGCGAGGGTTGCAGGATCTGGCGGTGTCCGCAGACCCCAGCGATGACGTCTGGGAGTACGCCGCCGACCGCGCCGAGGCGCTGTCCGCGCTGCTCGCGCCGTTTCACGCCGCCGAAGGCCAGGGTCCGGCCGGCCGATCACCGCAACTGCCGGGAATGGGCAGCCTGCTGCTGCCGCCATGGATGATGAGCAGATTCGACCCGGACGGAGTCGAGATGCGGGGCCATTTCTGCCGGTTCCACGTGGGCGGCAACGGGGCGGTGCACGGCGGTGTGCTTCCGCTGTTGTTCGACCATGTCTTCGGGATGGTGGTGCACGCCGCCGGTCGGCCGATCAGCCGGACCGGCTTCCTGCACGTCGATTACCGCAAAATCACCCCAATCGACACCCCGCTGGTGGTTCGGGGACACGTCGCGGCGACCGAGGGCCGCAAGGCGTTTGTCCGCGGCGAGCTGGTCAACGGCGACACCTTGCTGGCCGAAGCCAATGGCCTGATGGTGCGGCTGTTGCCGGGCCAGCCGTAAGGCTGTAGCTGCACATCCGCGTCTGCTCATGCGTATTTGCATGATACGGTGCAGATATGCCTAAGACGATTCAGATCCGCGACATCGAAGACGAGGTGTATGCGGCGTTAGTCCGTCGGGCCGGGGAAGAGGGGATCACCGTGCCGGAGTTGCTGCGCCGGGAGGCGGCCCGGTTGGCGGCGCGGCCGTCGGTCGCGCAGTGGCTGGCGCGCACCGGTCGGCGACCCTCGGCGATATCCACTGCAGAGGTCCTCGCGACGTTGGACGAGTGGCGCGGCGAGTGGCCAGATGCTGGTCGTTGATGCATCGTGCCTGTTCGAGGTCGTCGCAGACACGCCACGGGCCGGTGAGATCGCGGCCCGCCTAGCCAGCGACGTCGACCAGGTAGCGCCGCACGTGATCGACGTTGAGGTGATGGGCGTGATCCGCGCGCAGCACCTGCGCGGGCAGCTGGACGGCACGGCCGCCGGGCAGGCGGTGGCTGATCTGCGAGACTGGCCCGGCGAACGATGCGGGCAGCGTTGGCTGCTGGAGCGGGCGTGGCAACTGCGCGATACGGTACGGGGATGGGATGCGTTCTACGTCGCACTGGCGGAGGCGTTCGATGCGACACTGCTGACGCTGGATGCGCGGCTAGCCCGCGCTCACGGGCCGACTTGCCGCATCGAGGTCCTGGATTACTGATCGTGGCGCGCATCCGATCGTGGCCCGCGTTGAGGCGCCACCCGCTGGGACGCCTGGATTTGTGCGTGCTGGGCGGCTCTTGTGTTGGTCGATGCGGGCGTAATTAGTGTCCGGGGTCGAATTCGATGGGGACCTCCGTCGGGCCGCTGATTCCGATAATGGGCTTCCAGGGTGCGGGGCCGGTGCGGTGGGGGTTGGACATGCGCCAGGTGATTACGCCGCAGCGCTTCGGCGAGTTCGAGCCTGGCCAGATAGGCCCCGAGGCAGTAGTGCACACCTCCGCCGAAGGTCAGCATCGGCGGAGCACCCTCGCGCGTGATGTCGAGATGATCGGGTTCGTCGTACACTTCCGGGTCGCGGTTGGCGGCCGCCGTGTTGGCGATGACACGGGCACGGTGACGTCGCTCTTGCCCGACGTCCAAGGATCGACAGGTATGTGGGAAGAGTGAGGTCTCCACTTCGGCCGGATCCGGCGTCGCCGTTGCGGTCAGCGCACCTATCCTTGAGCAGCGTGCAGGCACAGTGACTTTAGGGAGAAGGTGAACCGGTGGCCGAGGGCGTGACGCAAGGCGAGTCGACTCCGGGAACGCACCCCGACCCTGACAAGGCTGACCGGATCAAGGTGATGCTGCTGGGGTCGGGGGAGTTCAGCCGTGAGCTGGCGATCGCCTTTCAGCGGCTCGGTGCCGAGGTGATCGCGGTCGAGCGGTATGCCGATGCGCCCGCGCACGGTGTCGCCGACCAGGCACTGGTGGTCAACATGGCCGACACCGACGAGTTGGGCGCGGTGATCAGGCGGCTTCAGCCGAGTTTCGTGGTGACGGCATCCGAGGTGGTCGCCGCTGATGCGTTGACGGCCGCGGCCGAAACCGGTGTCACCGAGGTCTTTCCGACCGCCCGCTGCGCTCGGCTCACCGCAGACCGGGAGGGACTGCGCCGGCTGGCCGCCGACGAGCTCGGTTTGCCGACCGCCCCCTTCTGGTTCGCGGGATCGCTCGAAGAGCTACGCGCGGTGGGTGACCACGCCGGCTACCCGCTGCGGGTGCAACCGGTGGCCACTGTTATGTCTGCGGCCGGCGCGGGGCAGTCGGTGGTTCTGGTACCAGCGGACGTCGAGTCGGCCTGGCAGCGTGCGGTGTCGGCCGGTGGTCGGCTCGCCCACAACCGGGTGTTGGCCGAAACCCTCGTCGAGATCGACTTCCACGTCACGCTGCTCACGGTGCGCGGCGTTGGACCCACCGGGCCGACGATCGAGTTCTGCGCCCCGATCGGGCATGGTGAGGCCATCGGTGACGTGCAGGAATCGTGGCAGCCACAAGACCTGAGCGCGGCCGCGCTGGACGCTGCGAAGTCGATTGCCGCCCGTATCGTCAAGGCGCTGGGCGGGCGCGGCGTGTTCGGGGTCGAGTTGATGGTCCGCGGCGACGAGGTGTACTTCAGCGATGTCACCGCACGGCCCTTCGAGAGCGGACTGATCACGTTGCGCACCCAGCGGCTTTCGGAATTCGAACTGCAAGCCCGGGCAATCATGGGCCTGCCGACCGACGCCATCATGATTTCGCCGGGTGCCGCGGAGGTGATCTACGCCGGCCTCGATGGAGCCGGCGCCGCGGCGCAGCGCCCAAACGCCGCCGGTGTGCTGGCCGATGCGCTGCGGGCACCGGAGAGCGACGCGCGGGTGTTTGGTCGCGATGGGCTCGAAGGCCACCGCCCACTGGGCGTGGCCGTGGTCACCGCCTTGGATGTGAGCACCGCGCGCAGCCGCGCCCGCGAGGTTTCGGCGGCACTGCGCAGGCTCTGGTAGTCGGCCGCGACGTCCTTGCCCAGGCTTGCCCACCAGGGGCGCTCCCAGCTAGGTATGCGAGACTCACGCGGGTGAGCTACGCAGGAGATATCCAGCCTAAGCGGTGATTCGAAAAACTGCCTTGGACTGCTGATACAGGCGAAAACATCGCCAACGGGTTCGCGGTGAGCGAAACCTACGCGGTTATTGACGCGAGCGGCAATAACCGCGATGCCGCCATTGCCCCGGTGAAGAAGGCGGTCGCGAAGAAGGTGGCCCGGGGGGCTCGGAGTAGGGCGGCCTGTTAGCTGCGGGCCGACGAGGGACGGTGTCAGCTGGTCGCTCGCCCCGGCCGGGCTGTACCGGATGCTCGCCCTCCGCCGAAACGTGTTCCTCGGCTGAGCCGGGCCACAACCGGTCAGCCGTTTTTGACCAAAGTGAACTGGCACACGTCGGTGTAGCCGTCGCGGAACAGGTCGGCGCAGCCGGTGAGGTACTTCATGTAGCGCTGGTAGACCTCTTCGGATTGAACCGCAATGGCCTGCTCCCGGTGGCTCTGCAGCGTCGCTGCCCAGGTGTCCAGCGTTCGGGCGTAATGTGGCCGCAGCGGCTGGATGCGGGCCACCCGGAAGCCGGCATTGGCCGCGTGCTGCTCGACTTGGGCAACCATGGGCAGCTCCCCGCCGGGGAAGATCTCATCCATGATGAACAAGATGAAGCGCAGCAGTTTTGCCGGCAGCTGCAGCCCGCGTTTTCGGCACTCCTCGGGGCTGGCTCTTACGATGGTAGGCAGCAGCATCACGCCATCGGCGCTCAGCGCGGAGTGGGCCATGGTGAAAAATTTGTCGTAGCGCTTGTGGCCGAAGTGCTCGAACGCGCCGATCGACACGATCCGGTCGACCGGTTCGTGAAACTCCTCCCAGCCCGCCAAGTACACCCGTCGGCTGAGCGTGCTGTCCATCGCGCGGAACAACTTGTCAACGGCGATGGCCTGGTTTTTGCTCAGCGTCAGGCCGACGACGCTGACGTCGTATTTCTGCACGGCACGCCGCAGCGTGGCGCCCCAGCCGCACCCGATGTCGAGCAGCGTCATGCCAGGTTGTAGCCCCAATTTGCCCAGCGCCAGGTCGATCTTGGCGATCTGGGCCTGCTCCAGCGTCATGTCGTCGGACTCGAAGTAGGCGCAGCTGTAGGTCTGGGTCGGATCGAGGAAGAGCCGGAAGAACTCATCGGACAGGTCGTAGTGAGCCTGGACATTGTCGAAATCCGGTCTCAGGCCGGTCTTCTCCCGGCCCGCAGCCACCGAGGTCATAGCGTGAGGTTATGCGCCTGCCCGCATCGACACAATGGCGGCGACGGTGGCGACGCTGTCGGCCCGGCCGGTGCCCCCAGTCCGCGACGAGTCCGCAAGAGCACCGAAACATCCCGATACTTCCCAACGCAAAGGGTTGGCATCGTCGCACTTCAGACGTGGTTTCCCACGCTCGCCCTATCTCCCCAAACGCCGCGACGATTCGTCGATCGAG
>JAFAID010000018.1 GCA_019236925.1 Mycobacterium sp.
TGGGGGACAGCAGAAGCGGTGCGGAGCGCGTTGGTGTCGATCTCCACGGGATTGGCGCCGGTGATGTTCGGCGCCGTGTCCACGGCACTAGGACAAGGCGATCGAGCCTTGGGCCACACCTTCCTCATCATGCTGGTCGCCCTGATCATCGCCGCCGCGCTGCTGCTATGCCTGGCACGCCGCACCTATCCGCGCGACGTCGCGACGGCGATGGCCTCTGAGTTGCTGACCGTCAGCGGTTCGACGCCGCAGCGAAGGGTTGAAGCAACCGCGACGATTGCGGCGTGCTGACCAGCGGTGTATCAACGGCATCGAATGCCGGCGCCGCCACCACACCTCGCCGCACTGCCACCCGAAGGACTCATCATGAGCGAGCCAAAACCGATCGCGATCGAGAACTTCTCGCATATCTGCATCGGCGTCTCCGACATCGAAAAGTCGAAGGCGTTCTACACCGCGGTCCTGGGCATGGACGTGGTGTTCGATGTCGAACTCGAGGGAGCCGGCCTCGACGCTGTCACGGGCGGCGCCGCACAGAACGGGCGCATGATCGGCGGACTGATCGGCGACGCGATGGTCGAACTGCTGGACCTCGGCGAGGTGCCACCGAATCATGACGGACCGCATCTGGGCTACACAAACATCTCGTTTCGCGTCACCGACCTCGACGAAACTTACCAAGCATTAGGCAATCACCACCCCGACGTGCGAAGCGAACCAGTCGTCGACATCGCCGGTGTCCGAATGTTCTTCATCTACGACCCCGACGGCACCCCCATCGAAATCCTCGAATTGCCCGGTGGGGCGCGCTCCACACTGCAACTCTGGCGGCCCACAGCCTGACCGGGGCATGCGGAATACGACGACGGCGGTGCTAGTTATCCAGTGACGACGGCGAGGTTTTGACTTGTGGCCCAAGCTTGTTCGAAGGTAGCCAGCGAAACTCGCTCATTGCGACCGGTCTTGATGCCGCTGTCGTTGAGGTGTACCACGCCGGATCTGGTGTCGATGCCGGTAACCACCACGACGTGATTATCGTCGCTACGGTCGCCAGCGGTGTTCCAGATGGTTTGGGCGTTGACGGCCGCGATTACCTTGTGCTGTTGAGCCAGATCTTGCTCGACGCCTCCAAGGGATTCTTGGCGTAACGAGGACTGAATGCCGTAATGCGCGAACAGGACTGGCAGGTTCGTGATGTCGGTGCCCGTACGGCGGCGGTAGATCGGCCCGGCGCCCGCCATGGCGGAAGTCTTCTTGGCCAGCGAGGTAATCTGCCGCTCGGTCGGCTGGTGACCTGTGATCTGTCCGACCACGTCGGCCACCGCCATCTCCGCGCAGTCGCTGCTGTGCTGCAGACGCCAGAACGGCGCCGCGGCGGCCGGATCACCATACATACCGACCTGACTCCCAGCGCTAAGAGTCCCCACCTGATGTTGCGCGATGCGGACGGGAATGGGCGAGGTGGCGTGAGTCCCGACAACCGATCCGACCACAGCGGCCATCCCGGCCAGTGCAACGGTGCCGACGATCTGCGCCACCGAAGCGGTGTCCGTTCTCGAGGCACGGCTCATCGGCGGTCCTTTTCGTCTGCGTGCGGTCAGGCACGCGGGCTCTGTCAAAGAAAAGGATCTGAAGCGTCCCTTGCCGGAATCTTGCGTCGCAGCTCAACGGGTGATCGCGGTGTCTAACGTTCGGCCGCCGCCCCGCGCATCCGCACGGCTGAGGCGACGTCTTGCGGGGCTTCGGACTGAGGGAAGTGGCCCACACCCGCGAGCTCGGTCACCGTGGCGTGCGGCAGGACCCTGGTGGCTTGTTCGAGAACGTGGCGACCCGATACCGGGTCGTCAAGCCCCCATACGAGATGCAGTGGACCATTCCAATTGGCCAGAGCTTTTTCCCACCGACGGTGATGGATCGCTCGTTCGGCGTTGTACTTGATGAGCAAGTGCCACAGCTTGTTTCCGTTGTGACGCGACATGCCTAGCCACAGGTCGTCGAACTCGCTGTCGGTGAGGGCTGATCCGCGCACCGCGTCGAGTGCGGCGCGGACCCTGGCAGCGCTGACACGGTTGGCCAGCAGCTTGCCGACGATCGGCCGAATCAGCAACTTCTGCATGCGGGTTGGGCGGTACGCGCTGTAGACGATGCCGGCGTTCAACACAACGAGGCTGTCGATCGCGAACCCGAGCTGTTCCCGACCGGCCCGGTCCAGGAGCTCCTGGCCGACGATCACGCCGTAATCGTGAATCAACAACCGCATCGACTTCACGCCCAAGTGCGCGGCGAGATCCTCGACGACATCGGCTGATTCGGGCACGGAGTACTCGTAGGGGTTCGGCTTGTCCGACGCGCCGTAGCCGAGGAAATCCAGCGTGATCACGTCATGGTCCCGGGCGAGGTCGCTGGCCACCTCTGCGTAGTCATAGGACCAGGTCGGGAATCCGTGCAGCATCAGCACTGTGGGCCCGACCCCGCGCCGCCGGAACGCAATGCGATGCCCCCGCCGGGTGACCAAAGTGTCGTTTTCGGCGATCCAGTCCGCCGCCCGGGGCACACCGCCACTCACTTGATCGCCAATGCCGAGACGGGGCTTCCGGATGCACCGGTCAGGGGCAAGGGTGACGCGGAGAACATAAACTCGTAGATCCCATCAGCTTTGCTGTCTTCAGACAGCGCGTCGAGGTCGAACATTTCGCCAAATGCTAGCCCGGTGTGGGCGAGACTGACCACGTGCAGTGGTTGCCAGACATCGATCTCGTTGGGCAGCACCTCAATTCCCCAGGTGTCGGTGGCAATGGCGGCAATGTCCTTGTCACGAAGCCACGGAGCGGTGTGCATCGACAGCCCGGGCGAGGGGCCGCCGGCGTAGTCTCCCCAGTTGTCGCGCCGGGCTGCCATGAACCCGGTCCGGACGATCAGCGCATCCCCGGGCTGGACTTCCAGGTTCTTGGCCGCGAGGTACTCGTCGAGGTCGTCGGTGGTGATGGCGTAACCGGGTTCGAGGGTGTCGACGCCACGGTGTACGGGCAGGTCGACAAACACACCGCGGGTGACGATCTTGCCGGTGTAGTTCTGCACCCCGTTGCGGCGACTACCCGCTGTTCCGGCGTCGGCGGCCGAATGTCCGTTGTACATCTGGCCACGCCAGAAAACGTGACACAGTGCGTCCCACTGGGTGCCCGATTGGGTGGGCATGATCAGGACATCGTCGTAGAAGCCGGCAGTGGGTTGCCCGGTGGATTTCGTCAACTCGGTCAGGGTATGGGTTTCCAAGTTGTATTGCTCACCGACAAGGTATCCGGGTCCCGATAAGAGTTGGTACAGATGGGGATTCGATCTGCCCAGGTAGCCGTTCTGCGGGCCGTGCGCGTCGTAGGGCATGGTCAGCGAAATTGTCTTGCCGACCTGGACTAGGGCCGCGGCGTCGCGGATCTTGTCGGGGGTGATGAGGTTGACGGTGCCGAGCTGGTCGTCCGGGCCCCACCTGCCCCAGTTGGAGCATCGCTGAATGTAGTTCTCCAGGATGGCTAGGTCATCGGTCATCAGAGTCCGGCCTCCTTCATGTAAGCGTCGGCCGCGGTCCAGTCGACGGGGCCGTCATCCAGCGGCACCTGTAGTGATTTGAGGAATGTGGCGCACAAGACGTAAGTGCCTGCCAGCAGGGTGATTTCGGCGACTTCGTTGTCGGGGAAATACTTTCGCAGCGCGTCGAGTGCATCTTGTTCGGCACCAATGTTTTTCACTAATGAGTCGACGTATTTGACCAGCGCGGTCAGCGACGGATCAGCGAACTCCTGCCGGTGCGGATTGACCAGGTGGGCAAGCAGCTCCTGGCTGGTCCCGGTACGCAGGGCTTCCGACTTGTGCTGAACCAGTTGGTATTCGCAGTCGGCGACCGCGCCGACGCGCACGATCACCCGCTCGCGCACGAGCGGGGTGATCTTGGAGTTGCGGAAACTCAACCCGTATTGCCAATACGGCAGGGTCAGTCCTTGCGTGTGCAGCATCATCCGGGTCAGGTTGATGGGGAACAGCTGGTACTGGGCCTCTTTCTCGGCGTCGAGCTGCGGGTACGGGAAAACGGTCATGGCTAAATCTCCCTCCACCTACGCTCGCGACACGAGGGTGTCGTCGAGCCAGTCGAACATCCGCTGATGAAACAGCGTCAGGGCCCCGACATGGCAGTGCTCTTCAGCGCCCTCGGCGGCGGTGAACTTGAGCAGGGTTTTCGGGCAGCGCAGCGCGTCGTAGAGCATTTGCGGCTGCCCGGAGAGGAAGTGGTCGTTTTCGGCCTCGCAGACCAGTGTCGGACAGCTGATCTGATC
>JAFAID010000611.1 GCA_019236925.1 Mycobacterium sp.
TCGCCTTTCTGGCTGAGCATGTGCTGGGGGAGAGTGGCGAGTTGCCTGAAATGCTCGGAGTACCGTCGCGCCTGTGACCGCGACGCGCGAATACGACATCGTCTTGTATGGGGCAACCGGCTTCGTGGGCAAGCTGACCGCCGAATACCTGGCTCGCGCCGGCGGAGACGTCCGGATCGCGCTGGCCGGCCGGTCGACCGAGCGCCTGCTCGCGATCCGGGAAACCCTGGGGGAGTCAGCGCAGTCTTGGCCGGTGCTGGTGGCGGATGCCTCATCGCCGTCGACGCTGGACGCGATGGCCGCACAGACGAGGGTGGTCGTCACGACCGTCGGGCCTTACAGCCGATACGGGCTGCCGCTGGTCGCCGCGTGCGCCGCGGCGGGCACCGATTACGCCGACCTGACCGGCGAGCCGCCGTTCATCCGCGACAGCATCGACCTGTATCACAAGCAGGCGCTCGATACCGGCGCACGCATCGTGCACGCGTGTGGATTCGACTCGATCCCTTCGGATCTCACCGTGTACGCTTTGTTCCGCAGGGCGCGCGAAGACGGCGCCGGCGAACTCCTCGACACCGACTTGGTGGTTCGCTCGTTCGCCGGCGGGCTATCCGGCGGCACTCTTGCCTCGATGCTGGAAGTACTGGACGCCGTCTCCAGCGATGCCGACGTGCGGCGCCAATTCGCCGATCCCTACACCCTGACACCCGACCGAAATGCAGAACCCGAGCTCGGCGCGCAACCTGACCTGCGGTGGCGTCGTGGTCGGCAGATCGCACCGGAGCTGACCGGTCTGTGGACGGCCGGATTCATGATGGCGCCCGCCAATACCCGGATTGTGCGACGCAGCAACGCATTACAAGACTGGGCGTACGGCAGCCGGTTCCGTTATAGCGAGCACATGAGTTTGGGCTCGTCGGCCGTCGCGCCGGTAGCCTCAGCCATCGTCAACGGCGTCGGCAACGCCGTGTCTGGGTTGGGCAGTCGCTACTTCCGGCTGCTGCCGCGCCACCTGGTGGAGCGTGTGCTGCCCAAACCCGGCACCGGCCCGAGCGAAACCGTTCGCGACCGCGGGCACTACAAGGTCGAGACCTACACCACGACGGCCACCGGCGCCCGTTATGTCGCCACCATCGCCCAGCGTGGCGACCCCGGATACAAAGCCACCTCGGTGCTGCTGGGAGAAAGCGGTCTGGCGCTGGCTACCGATCGCGATCAGCTCTCGGAGCTCCGTGGCGTTTTGACACCCGCGGCCGCGATGGGTGACGCGCTACTGGCGCGGCTCCCGGTCGCTGGGGTATCGGTGGAAACCGCCAAGCTGGCGCCCCGCTAATTAAATCTGTCCCGACGAACCGCTGTCGGACGGCTCCGGCTCCGACTAGTGTCAAGATCGAGTTATCACACCATCCCAGCAACGTTAGGTGGACGGGTTCATGTCTGGCCTTGAAGATCTTCTCGCTCAGATCCCCACGAGTGAAATCGCAAGCAAGATCGGAGCCGATGAGGGCGAAGTCAACAAAGCAGTTCAGCTGTTGGTTCCGGTGCTAGTCGGCGGACTGCACGAAAACGCGCAGGATCCCGAGCATGCCAGCAAAATCGAGTTCGCGGCCGACAGTCACGCCGGCCTGCTCGATGGCGGGGTGAGCGTTGATCAGGTCGATCAGCAGGAAGGTCAGCAGGCAATCGCGAGGATCTTCGGCGGCAACGACGTTTCCCAGGTCGCCAACGCGCTGGCCGGCGGCGGAGGAAACAGCGCTCTGCTCAAGCAGCTGTTGCCGATCTTGGCGCCGATCGTGCTGGCCTATGTCGGAAAGCAACTGACCGGAAAGAGCGGAGCTCCCGCCGGGGCGGGCGGCGGAGGGGGAACGCTCAACGACGTGTTGGGCAGCATCCTCGGCGGGATGGGCGGCAACAAGTCGCTGGGCACCGTGTTGGGCAATGTGCTGGGTTCCAAAGCAGGCGACATCCTCGGCGGACTGCTGGGCGGCAAGAACAAGAAATAGCCAGCTACGGTACCCCTTCCGGGCGGTGTTCGTCGCGCACCGCGGTGCTTTCTAGAATTGACGGGTGACCGCTAGCCCCGAATCCGCCGCCAACGAGCGGGCTGAAGCCCTGCCCAAGGCGTGGGATCCAGGCGCGGCCGAGGGTGCGATCTACCAACGCTGGCTCGACGCGGGCTACTTCGCCGCGGACCCGACCAGCGCAAAACCCGGGTACTCGATTGTGCTGCCGCCGCCGAACGTGACCGGCAGCCTGCACATGGGTCACGCGTTGGAACACACCATGATGGACGCGCTGACCCGTCGTAAGCGCATGCAGGGCTATGAGGTGCTGTGGCAGCCGGGCACGGACCACGCGGGCATCGCGACTCAGAGCGTCGTGGAAACGCAGCTCGCGGTCGACGGGAAGACCAAGGAAGACTTCGGCCGCGAGCTGTTCGTCGACAAGGTGTGGGATTGGAAGCATGAGTCCGGCGGCGCCATCGATGGCCAGATGCGCCGGCTGGGCGACGGCGTGGACTGGAGCCGCGACCGGTTCACCATGGACGAGGGCCTGTCGCGGGCGGTGCGGACCATCTTCAAACGGCTCTACGACGCCGGCCTGATCTATCAAGCCGAGCGCCTGGTGAACTGGTCGCCGCTGTTGGAGACGGCGATCTCGGATCTCGAGGTCCGCTACGAGGACGTCGAAGGCGAACTGGTGTCGTTCCGCTACGGATCGCTCGACGACTCCGAGCCGCACATCGTGGTGGCTACCACCCGGGTGGAGACGATGCTGGGCGACACCGCGATCGCGGTTCATCCCGACGACGACCGCTACCGAAAGCTCGTCGGCACCACACTGCCGCATCCGTTCGTGGATCGGCAGCTCATCATCGTCGCCGACGACCACGTCGATCCCGAGTTCGGAACCGGCGCAGTCAAAGTCACGCCCGCCCACGATCCGAATGACTTCGAGATCGGGCTGCGGCATCAGCTGCCGATGCCGTCGATCATGGATACCAAGGGCCGGATCGCGGACACCGGAACACAATTCGACGGATTGGACCGCTTCGACGCCCGCGTCGCAGTGCGCGAAGCTCTTGCAGCGCAGGGCAGGATCGTCGACGAGAAACGGCCCTACCTGCACAGCGTCGGACACTCCGAGCGCAGCGGCGAGCCGATCGAACCGCGGCTGTCGCTGCAATGGTGGGTGCGGGTGGAATCGTTGGCCAAGGCTGCCGGCGATGCAGTGCGTAACGGCGACACCGTGATTCACCCCGCCAGCCTTGAGCCTCGTTGGTTCGCCTGGGTCGACGACATGCACGATTGGTGCATTTCGCGGCAGCTGTGGTGGGGTCACCGGATCCCGATCTGGTACGGGCCCGACGGCGAGCAGGTGTGCGTGGGCCCGGACGAGACACCTCCCGACGGCTGGGAGCAGGATCACGACGTCCTGGACACCTGGTTCTCGTCGGCGCTGTGGCCGTTCTCCACCCTCGGCTGGCCGTCGAAGACCCCGGAACTGGAAAAGTTCTATCCGACAAGCGTTCTGGTGACCGGCTACGACATCTTATTCTTCTGGGTGGCCAGGATGATGATGTTCGGCACCTTCGTCGGTGGCGACGACGCCATTACCCAGGACGGCAAGCGGGGTCCGCAGGTGCCGTTCACCGATGTCTTCCTGCACGGCCTGATCCGTGACGAGGCCGGCCGAAAGATGAGCAAGTCCAAGGGCAATGTCGTCGATCCGCTGGACTGGCTCGAGATCTACGGCGCCGATGCGTTGCGTTTCACGCTGGCCCGCGGGGCCAGTCCCGGAGGCGATCTCGCGGTGGGCGAGGATCACGTGCGGGCGTCGCGCAATTTCGGTACCAAGCTGTTCAACGCCACCCGGTTTGCGTTGCTCAATGGTGCCCACCTCGCGCCGTTGCCTGATCTCGCCGAACTGACCGACGCCGACCGCTGGATCCTGGGACGGTTGGAAGAAGTCCGCGCCGAAGTTGATTCGACCTTCGACGGGTATGAATTCAGCCGGGCCTGTGAGGCTCTCTACCACTTCACCTGGGACGAATTCTGCGACTGGTACGTCGAACTGGCCAAGACGCAGCTCGCCGACGGTCTCACCCACACCACCGCGGTGTTGGCCGCGGTGCTGGACACCCTGCTGCGATTGCTGCATCCGGTGATCCCGTTCATCACCGAGGCGCTGTGGCAGGCCTTGACCGGACGCGAGTCGCTGGTGATCGCCGACTGGCCGACGTCATCCGGTGTCAGCCTGGACGCGGTTGCCGCGCAACGGATCACGGACATGCAGAAGCTAGTGACCGAGATCCGTCGGTTCCGCAGTGACCAGGGTCTGGCGGACCGGCAGAAAGTGCCCGCCCGGTTGTCGGGCATCGACACCGCCGACCTGGGCAGCCAGGTCGGCCCGGTCACGTCGCTGGCGTGGCTGACCGAGCCGGGTCCAGACTTCAGCCCGTCGGCCTCGCTCGAGGTCGGCCTGGGCGACGGCTCGAAATGTCTCGTCGTCGTCGAACTCGACACTTCCAGCACCATCGACGTGGAGGCCGAACGTCGCCGCCTCGAAAAAGACTTGGCCGCAGCGCAAAAGGAACTGGCGTCCACCACAGCCAAATTGGACAACGCCGACTTCATGGCCAAAGCGCCGGCCGCAGAGGTTGACAAGCAACGAGAGCGTCAACGAGTGGCCCGCGAGGAAGCCGACCGGATAACGGCCAGGTTGGCCGGGCTGCAGTGACCCTTGAGCCACCCGACGCAGGTTCCACCGGCGTAGTTCCGACCCCCGATGAGATCGCGGCGTTGCTGCAGGTCGAGCATTTGCTCGACCAGCGCTGGCCCGAAACCAGGATCGAACCGAGCCTGACGCGCATCACCGCGCTGATGGACCTCCTCGGCTCGCCACAACGCGGCTACCCGTCGATTCATATCGCCGGCACGAACGGCAAGACCTCGGTGGCGCGGATGGTCGACGCGCTACTGACCGCTTTGCACCGGCGCACCGGACGGACCACCAGCCCGCACCTGCAGTCGGCGGTCGAGCGGATCGCGATCGATGGACGCCCGATCAGTCCGGCACAGTACGTGGCCACCTACCGGGATATCGAGCCGTTCGTGCAGATGATCGACCAGCAGTCACAGGACGACGGCGGTCCGGCGATGAGCAAGTTCGAGGTCCTTACCGCGATGGCGTTCGCGGCGTTCGCCGATGCGCCGATCGAGGTCGCGGTCATCGAGGTGGGTCTGGGCGGACGTTGGGACGCCACCAATGTGGTCAACGCACCGGTCGCGGTCGTCACCCCGATCAGCATCGACCACGTCGAATACCTCGGCGACGACATCGCCGGGATCGCCGGCGAGAAGGCCGGCATCATCGCCAAGGCCGCCGAGGATGCGCCCGACACCGTGGCGGTGATCGGCCGTCAGGTACCCGCGGCGATGGAGGTGCTGCTGGCGCAGACCGTGCGCGCCGACGCCGCGGTCGCCCGCGAAGACTCGGAATTCGCGGTGCTGGGCCGTCAGGTCGCCGTGGGCGGGCAAATGCTGCAGCTACAGGGCCTTGGTGGGGTGTACTCCGACGTGTTTTTGCCGCTCCATGGCGAACATCAGGCCCACAACGCGGCGGTGGCGCTGGCCGCGGTCGAGGCGTTTTTCGGTGCCGGTGCGCAGCGTCAGCTCGATGTCGAGGCGGTTCGGGCCGGATTCGCCGCCGTCGCCAGCCCGGGCCGGTTGGAGCGGATGCGCAGCGCCCCGACGGTATTCATCGACGCCGCGCACAACCCGGCGGGTGCTGCCGCGCTGGCGCAGACGCTGGCCGAGGAGTTCGACTTCCGATTCCTGGTCGGGGTGGTCAGTGTGCTGGCCGACAAGGACGTCGGGGGCATCCTCGCCGCGCTGGAGCCGGTGTTTGATCGGATCGTGTTGACCCACAACGGATCACCGCGCGCCCTCGACGTCGAGTCGTTGGCGCTGGCCGCGCAGCAGTGGTTCGGGCCCGACCGGGTGATCACCGCCGAAAACCTCGCTGCCGCAATCGAAACCGCGACCGCGCTGGTTGACGACGCCTCCGCGCATGGCGAAGTGGGTGACGATGCGTTCTCTGGTAGCGGCATTGTGATCACCGGTTCGGTGGTCACCGCCGGGGCTGCACGCACGCTGTTCGGTCGGGATCCCGCGTGACGCGCGCCGACGACGATGATGCCGGCGAAGCCGGGATCGAGGAGTGGCGCCATGATCCCGCCGACGACGATGATGCCGGCGAAGCCGGGATCGAGGAGTGGCGCCATGACCCCGCCGACGACGATGATGCCGGCGAAGCCGGGATCGAGGAGTGGCGCCATGACCCCGCCGACGACGATGATGCCGGCGAAGCCGGGATCGGGGAGTGGCGCCAGGACCCG
>JAFAID010000440.1 GCA_019236925.1 Mycobacterium sp.
GCGCTGCATCCGATCATGCCGCGGCAGGCCAGGATCAAACTGCTACTGGCAGTCGGCCTGCTCAACCGGATGGAGGTCACCCTCAATCCCCAATGGGGCATCCACCCACCAGGATTCTGGCCGAAGGTGATCGCCGCGGGCGTACGGGCCACCCACCACGAATGCGACAACGCGGTGTGTAAGCAGTCCAGCTTCACCTACGGCTATGGATTCCCCACCCTATGGCGGCACGAGAACCTCAACGACGCCACGCATGAATGGATCAAAGGAGAGTTTGGCCAAGTGCCGATGACGTTCTTCGAACACATCGCCAATGCGGCAGCGGCAGGCGAGTGGGTATCAACGGGGAAATACCCAGAGCTGCCACCGCTTTACACCGCCCAGGCTCCCCGGACGGAGGCGCGCTTCGCGTTCATGACCGGGGACCGAAACCAAACGTTCCTCCCGGAAGGTATGCGCCGCACCTTCGAATACTTCGACAAGTACCAACCCGGCCGGCACACCTTCCAAGAATTCCCCGGATACGGCCACCTCGATGTCTTCTTGGGCAAGAACGCGCACGAAGATGTCTTTCCGTTCATCGTCGACGAACTGAGCAAACCGTGCTAACGCAACCAACGCCGGACAGCGACGACGCCGTGCCGTCTCCCTCCACCCGGATGGACGGACAGACAGGGATGAACCCGGTTCAACCAGGCCTGCGTTTCAACGAAAAGATGACCGGCCTGGTGAACATGGGCTCCACCGACCCGATCGAGGGATATCAGAATCCCGGCGCGGTCGCGATGTCGCTGAGGGCCGCGGTGACGATTGCGAACCTGTCGGCCTTCTTCACCGACCCCAACCACCGTGGCCAGTGGAGTGCCGAGGTTGCGATACCGGTGTGGGGAGGGCACATCCAGAGCACCGACCACGGTGATTTCCGGCTCTTTCAGCGCGCCTTCGGTGCGGACGGAAAGCCGGTACGCGAGATGGTTTATGACACATCCATCGCGGCCGGTGAGCACGCCTATCTGATGCGCGGACGAAAGATCATTCAACCAGGCCCGCCGTGGCGGTTTTGGCCGGCAACGACGACTCTATATGTGCAGTTCTTCGAGCTGGACAGACCGGAACAGGTCGTGGCCGCCGGAGTCCTCCAGCTGACTCCGTTCGGGTTCCTCCATCAGCTGAGCACCATGAGAATCACCGGTGACTTCCCGTCGTCCGTAAAGCTCAGGCAGCTATGGCTTTTCGTAAAGCTTTTTGCCTGGTCCCTGGTTCGGACCTACATCCTGGGACGGCGCTGGTGAACTTCGGCGGCGCGGTTATGCATGCAGCGCAGTGAAGGGGGCCGTGCGATGGAAGAGCACTTCGACGTGGTGGTTGTTGGCTCGGGCTTCGGCGCGTCGGCGTCGGCCTGCCGACTTGCCCAGGCCGGGCGGTCGGTGCTGGTCCTGGAGCGCGGTCGAAGCTATCCACCCGGTTCGTTTCCGCGCAGCCCTCGGAAGCTGTCCGCTAACCTGTGGGACCCCGCCGCCGGACTGTACGGGATGTTCGACGTATGGGCGTTCCGCAATATCGAGTCCGTGGTGTCAAGCGGCCTTGGCGGCGGCTCACTGATTTACGCCAACGTGATGCTCCGCAAGGACCCGGACTGGTTCGTCGATGACGCACCCGACCATCCGCCGCGGCCGTGGCCGATAACCTACGCCGACCTCGAACCGCACTACGAGGCCGCGGAGGTCATGCTCGGAGTGCAGCGCTACCCCTTCGACGTGGCGCCGTATTCAGCCACCGCAAAGACCCGGGCGACCCGCCATGCCGCCGATGTGCTTGGCCTCGACTGGCAGCTGCCGCCACTGGCGGTCAGCTTCGCCAACCCGGGCCAACCCCCTGTTCCCGGCCAACCCCTCATCGAGGCGCGCCCCAACTTGCACGGCCGGCCACGGATCACCTGCCGCCTCTGCGGGGAGTGCGACGTGGGCTGCAACGACGGGGCCAAGAACACGCTCGACTACACGTATCTCTCCCGGGCGGTGGACGCGGGGGCTCAGATCCGCACTCTGTGCGAGGTGGTGCGGATCGACCCGCGGAGCTCGGGCGACGGGTACCGGGTCAGCTATGTCCAACACGACCCGGACAGCCCACGCGCCGCCCGCTCCATTGTCGTCACCGGGGACCGACTGATCTTGGGGGCCGGGACGTTCGGTTCGACCTACCTGCTGCTGCGCAACCGAGCCGCTTTCCCCGCCCTCGGCCCCGCCCTCGGCACCCGCTTCTCCGGCAACGGCGACCTGCTCACGGTGCTGCGACATAGCCGGCGCAAACTGGAAAACGGGACCGAGCCACGGCCGCTGAACCCCGAGGACGGCCCGGTCATCACCAGTGCCATTCGGATGCCCGACACCCTGGACGGGCACGGACCCGTCGGGCGCGGCTTCTACATCGAAGACGGCGGCAACCCTAACTTCCTCGACTGGCTCGTCGAAGCGGCCGACGCGCCCAGCATGACCGCTCGCGTCGCCGGGTTCGCCGCCCGGCGGCTCTGGTCGCACCTACGCAGACGCCCCTTCGCAAATATCAGCGAGGACATTGCCGGGCTGCTCGGGGGAGGTGTCACATCGGCTACCGCCTTGCCGCTTCTGGCCATGGGCCGCGACATCCCCAATGGCTCCATGTGGCTGCGCGACGGGAACTTGGAGGCGGACTGGACCACCAGCAGCTCAGCAGCCTACTTCGCCCGAGTGGAGGCGACGTTGCACCAGATCGCCCAGGTTTTGCAGGCCAGCCTGGCCAACACACCGTTGTGGCTTTTCAAAAGGGTCATAACCGTCCACCCGCTGGGGGGCGTACCCATGGGTGCTAGCCCCGACCGCGGCGTGGTCGACAAGTGGGGCGAGGCCTTTGCCTACCCCGGGTTGCACGTGGTGGACGGATCAGTCATGCCTGGTCCAGTCGGCCCGAATCCTTCCCTCACTATCGCTGCCTTCGCCGAGCGAGCGGCCGCGCACATTATCGGGACAGACTCTCCATGACCTATTCACTTCAGTTCACCGAGCGGATGACCGGAGCGTTCGGATTCGCCGAGGCCGACTACCAGACAGGCCAGAAAACCGGCAACCGCCTGCTTTTTCGCCTCACGATCGCCACCGACGACGTGGACGCATTCATCGCCGATCCGGAGCACGGCGCAGTCGCCACCGGGTGCGTGGAGTGCGACGCGCTGGGGGGACGACTGCCGGTGCAGGAGGGCACGTTCGACCTGTTCGTCGACGAGGGTGCGGCGATCCGGCACATGCTCTATCTGTTGTACTTCGCGGACGCGACGGGCCGGCCACTGACCTTAGCTGGCTTCAAGGATGTCTCGCCTGGGCCGCTTACCGCCGTGTGGCCGGAGACTTCCACCCTCTACTTCCGGATCCTGAACGGCCATGTCCCCGTTACCGACGGCGGATCGGGAACCACCCAGGGGCTGGTTGGGTCTGGGATCCTGCGGATCCCGCCAGCCGACTTCGCATGGCAGCTGACGACGTTCCGGGTGCACGGCCCGAACTTCGGTGGTCGGGTTCGGGCCCTTGCCGCCTTCGGCCGGCTGTTCATGAGCCAGCTGTGGCAGGTCTTCGACCCGCTGCGGCCGGTACGGCGCCGAACAGGCCGGCAAGCTCGTCTTAATGGCTGAAATTCCGCGGCTTCGCTCAGCCGGCATTCGGTAGCCGCCAGCCCGCGTTCGACCCGGTGGTGCACTACCTACTGGGCAACCACGACCACCATCGGTGGGACCGCCCGCCCCGCCACCTAGTCGATCACGGCGAAGCGCACCGTGCGCACGGAAAACGCTGTGGTGCAATAGTACCCACAACCAGGATGACCGAATTTGGGCACACTTGTGCGCCGAATGCTACGACGACACTGGGCATGTGCTGTTCAAACCAGCACCCCCCGAGCTGTGGCGGTGCTCCACCATCGCGCTGCGCCGTGTCCTATCCCGCCACCTGCGCCAGCGTGAAGCCCAAGCCCGAGACCATCTGCGTGTCGTTTGTCAAAGTCGCCGAATGCCAACGGCGCGCAGTCATCCACTACCACACCCTGATCCGCCTGGACCGCAGCGACGATCACCGCAGCATGATCGGCGAACCCAGGACAGCGGTATCGGGCGGTGAGCTGGCCGCGCTGGCGTAGCCAGCCACCACCGTGGTGTTGGCGCCGCAGGGAAAGCCTTACGGCTTCCAGACCGGTTGCTTTTACAGCCTGGACGCCAACGCCGTCATCTGCGCGAACCAGTCGCCGTTCAGCGGCGCGCACAGCGACATTCAGCATCCGGAAGTGCTCTGGGCGGTGGTGTCCGCAGCCGGGCTCGGCGCCTAACCCGGCTAACCCCAGGTGTGCACCGGCTCGTTGGTGTGCATGTGCTCGCAGTACCGCCGCAGCATCTCCGCCAGCGCTGCGGGCCGGGAGAATCCGCCCCCTTCCAGGGCACGCACCGTGGACACCTGCCAGACCGCACCGTTGCGTCCGGTGCGGGCACGGCCCTCGATGACGCCGAGAAACCGGTCGCGTACTTCGGTGGCGACGCCCCACCGCTGCAGTCCGTCGTGGGCCATCGGCAGCAGTTCTGCGAGCACCAGTTCTTGCGGGGCTACCTCGCCCATCCCCGGCCAGTACAGGCGCGCCTGCATGCCATGCCGTGCGGCCGCGACGAAATTCTGTTGCGCCGCACCAAAGCTCATCTTGGTCCACAACGGACGGTCTTCTTCGGACAGCGTGCGCAACATGCCGTAATAGAAAGCCGAGTTGGCCAGCATGTCGATGACCGTCGGTCCGGCCGGCAGCACGCGGTTCTCCACCCGCAAATGCGGCCGCCCATGCACGACGTCGTACACCGGCCGATTCCACCGGTACACGGTCCCGTTGTGCAGGCGTAACTCCGGCAGATGCGGAGTGCGGCCGGCGGCCAGCTCGGCGACCGGATCCTCGTCGGACACCTCCGGCAGCAACGACGGGAAGTAGCGGACGTTCTCCTCGAACAGGTCGAAGATCGAGGTGATCCAGCGTTCGCCAAACCATACCCGCGGCCGCACGCCCTGGGTCTTGAGCTCATCGGGCCGGGTGTCGGTGGACTGCGCGAACAGTTCGATGCGGGTTTCGGACCACAGCTGATGACCGAAGAAGTACGGCGAGTTCGCCCCGAGCGCCAACTGCGGGCCGGCCAGCACCTGCGCGGCATTCCAGTTAGCGGCGAAATCGGCGGGCGACACTTGCAGGTGCAACTGCGTACTGGTGCAAGCCGATTCGGGAGCGATGGACGCCGAATTCAAACTCAGTGGCTCGGGTCCGCTGATGTCGATCTGGATGTCTTCGCCGCGGGCGTTGAAGATCGAGTCGTTGAGGGCCGCATAGCGGGTCGACTGACTCATCCACCTGCCGGTGAGGTGGTCGGGCATCAGCGTCGGCAGGATCCCGATCATGACGATGTGGGCGCCACCGGCGTTGGCCTTGGTCTCGGCGGCGTTCAAACTGGCCCGCACCTCGGCTTCCAATTCAACCCCGGTGTGGCCCGCCAGTCGCCGAGGCGGCACGTTGAATTCGATATTGTAGGCGCCTAATTCGGTCTGGTAGGCCGGGTCGGCGATGGCAGCCAGCACGTCCTGGTTCGCCATCGCCGGCTGATAGGCGTCATCGACGAGATTGCATTCGATTTCCATACCGGTGAGTGGGCGCTCGAACTCGAAGCTGGCCTGCGCGAGCATGGTTTCGAAGACGTCGAGGCACAACTGCACCTTGCGCCGGTACTCCTGCCGGTCTACCCGCTCGTAGGTGGTCCGCTTGACCTCATCACCCACACCGCCGATGCAACCGGTTTGCCTACCCCTGCGCAACAGATCGACACAAATGAACCAATGCGGCGTCACATCGTCGGCCGAAACACTGCAGCGCGGCTTGTTCAACTCAAATGGAATGCGGTATTGGCGCCTCAAATAATCTCAGCCTATTCTTAGGTAAATCACAGGTTTGATTGGGGTCCGAAATGATTAACAATCACCGCCGTATCAGTGGAATGGTCGGGCTGGCGTTGGGTGTGCTGCTGGCTCCTCCACTGATCGCACTGCTTGCCAGCCCCCTCGCCAGCGCAGACCCGACGGATGCTGCGGTCGGCACCGCCGGCCAGATAATTACTTTTGGTCCGTACCCGTTTGACGGATACGGATACGCTGAGCATTAACGACGCCACGTTCGCGCTCGACAACTACCTCACTGGGTCCGGTTTCGACCTTGACCTCTATTCGGCGCCGGGATCAGATTCATACGAAGTCCTTTTGACGGACCCTGG
>JAFAID010000028.1 GCA_019236925.1 Mycobacterium sp.
TGCCAGAATGCTTTCTCCCGTGGGACGTTGCAAGACCTTCGATGCCTCCGCTGACGGCTATGTGCGCAGTGAAGGCTGCGGGATTCTGGTGCTCAAGAGGCTGAGCAACGCGGAGCGCGACGGCGACCGGGTTTGCGCGGTCATCCCGAGCAGCGCGGTGAATCAGGACGGTGCATCCAGTGGTTTGACGGTGCCCAATGGTGGTGCACAGCAACGGCTTATCGCCACGGCGCTGGCTCGCGCCGGTCTTGCGGGTGGGGATGTTGACTACCTCGAGGCACACGGAACGGGTACCCCGCTGGGTGACCCGATCGAGGTCCAGGCGGCCGGGGCCGCTTATGGTGCCGCTCGTGAGGCGGATCGGCCGTTGCTGATGGGATCAGTGAAGACCAACATCGGCCACCTCGAGTCGGCATCGGGGGCCGCCGGTCTGATCAAGGTCGTGTTGTCGCTGCAGCACGGAATGCTGCCGCCGAGCCTGCACTTTGAGAACCCGTCGCCGCATATTCCGTGGGACTCGTTGCCGGTGCGGGTCGTCGACGATGCGATGCCGTGGGAAGCCAACGGCAGGCCGCGCCGAGCCGGCGTGAGTTCCTTTGGTTTCACCGGTACGAACGCGCATGTGCTGATCGAGGAGGCACCGGCGCAACCGGTGATCCCCCAGGAAGAACCGGCAGATTCGGCAGCCGACGTCCCGCGTGCGCCGGAGTCGGACGGTCCAGAAGAATCGGTCGATGTGCTAGCGCTGTCGGCGCGGTCGTCGGAGGCGCTGGTGGCGTTGGCGCAGCGCTACGGCTCTTGGTTGGAAACCCACCCAGAGGTCGACATCGCCGACGTGTGTCTGACGGCCGGGGTGGGTCGTTCGCACTTCGAACACCGGGCGGCGTTGGTCGTCGATTCGGTGCAGAGCGCCCGCGATGGTCTGGCCGAGTTGGCCGAGAACCGGCTGCGACCCGGTGTGGTACGCGGCGAATGCACTGACCGGCCGACGACGGCGTGGCTGTTCACCGGGCAGGGCAGCCAGCATCCGGGGATGGCGCGCGAATTGTTCGACGCTGAGCCGGTTTTCGCAGAAACAGTGACGCGTTGCGCGGACGCGGTCAGCGAGATAGTGCCGCAGCCCTTGCTGGAGGTGATCTTCGCCACCGACCGCGAAACCGGCGGTAAGGCCGGAGAAACACTGAAGCACACGTCGTTTGCGCAGCCGGCGCTGTTCGCCGTCGAGATGGGCCTGGCCCGGCTGTGGCAGTCGTGGGGCGTCGAGCCCGATGTGGTACTGGGGCACAGCGTGGGCCAGTACGCGGCGGCATGTGTGGCCGGAGTTTTCAGCCTCGAGGACGGGGCACGGCTGATGGCCGAGCGCGGCCGGCTGTTCGGCAGTCTGCCCGAATGTGGGCGCATGGTCGCGGTGTTCGCCGACCCCAAGCACGTCGAGGAAGTCGCCAATGAATTCCCGCGGGTATCGGTTGCCGCCTACAACGGCCCCAACACGGTGCTGTCGGGTCCGGGCGGGGATCTAGAAGAGATAGTCGCGAAATTCAGCGACGACGGGATCCGTTGCACCCCGCTGGAAACGAGCCACGCCTTCCACTCGGAGTTGCTGGAGCCGGTGCTCGGCGAATTCGAGTTGTACGCAGCGCGGTTGGAGTTCGCTGTGCCGACGTTGCCGCTGGTCTGCAACCGCACCGGCACCGTGATCACCGCGGAAACCCCACTAGACGCCCAATATTGGCGGCGGCATTCCCGCCAGCCCGTGCAGTTCGCCGAAAGTGTGCGCACCGTGGCAGCTTTGGGATGCTCGGTGTTGATGGAGATCGGTCCGCAGCCAGTGCTGACCGGTGTAGCGGTGCAGGTCTGGCCGGAACATCTGGCCGCGCCGCGTGCGATCGTGTCGCTGCGCAAGGGCGTAGACGACCGGCGCCAGATCGCAGAAGCGCTGGCCACCACCTATGTCAGCGGTCACCGGCCTAACTTCGCTGCGCTGCAACATCAGCCGCGCCGCAAACTGGAACTGCCCACCTATCCGTTCCAGCGCCGTCGCTTCTGGCCGCAGACGTCCGGGATTGCCGTCGACGGTGCTGCCACGTCCGGGCTCTTGGGTAGTGCAAAGGATCTCGCGTCCGGCGATTCCGTCTACACCAGTCGGCTGTCCGTGAAATCGCAACCGTGGCTGTCGGATCACGTCATCTATGGCACCGTGGTCGTTCCCGGGGCGACGTATGCGGCGATGGCCTTGGCCGCAATCGGAACCCCGGGACGGGTGAAGGAAGTCTTCTTCTACGAGCCGATCATTCTGCCCGAGAAAGCTTCTCGCGAGGTGCAGCTGACGTTGCATCCGGTCGAGGACCGTGATGGCTGGAACTTCAAGGTGCATAGCCGTCCATACGGTGTCCGTGATGTCGACTGGTCATTGAACGCTGACGGCACGGTCCTCAATGGCGTCGGGGATGAGCCGGCACCCGAGCAGGACCCCATCGACGCGGCAATCGAGCGGATGAACCGGATGCGTCCGCAAGAGTTGTTCGAGACATTCGCCGACATGGAGCTGGCGTGGGGGCCCAACTGGTCCGGCTCCCTGAAGTCGCTGTGGCTCGGTGAGGGTGAGGCGATCGGCGATATCACCGTCGGCGAAGAACTCACCGAGCATCTCGGATCCGAGCCGATGCATCCGGTGTTGCTCGACCTTTGCACCGGAGTCGCCTTCCCGGCGTTCCCGGCACTTCTTGCCGCCGAACAGGGTGTGAATGACCTGTTTTTGCCGTTGCGGTATGGGCAAGTGATGCTGAAGGAGAAGATGCCGCGGCGGTTCTACTGCCGCGCGCGCTGGCACACCAGCACCCTCGACAGCGAAACCCAGGTCTTCGATCTCGACTTCGTCGACAGGGATGGCCGCGACCTGGGCGGGATTCGTGAGTTCACGGTCAAACGCGCGCCCCGAGAGGCGTTGTTGCGCGGGCTCGGCGGCGATGCCAGCCGGCTGCTGTATAGCCTCGGCTGGCACGAGGTGCCGCCGCCGGCGTCGAGCGACGGCGCCGGAAACGTGAATGGCATCTGGCTGATTGTCGGATTCGACGAACTGGCGGCCGATCTGCCGGGCTGCATCTCATTTGACCGGACTATGGATCCGGAGCTCTTGGGGCAGCTGTTGGCACAGTCTCAAGAGCGCGGGGTGCCGATCTCCGCCATCGTCTGGCGCAGCACCGGACCGGGCGCAGACGAGTCGAGCGCTGAATCTGCCGCGCGATTGGAGGCCGAGATCGCCCAACTGCTCAGCGTCGTGCACACCCTGCAGGGCGATGGGTCGGCGAAACTGCCTGGCGGGCTGTGGATCATCACCGAACGGGCTGTGGCGACCGAATCCGGCGAGCCGGTCGACCCGGTTCAGGCGGCGCTGTGGGGACTCGGGCGCACCATCGTCAACGAGGAACCGGCTTTGCGCTGCCGACTGGTTGACTACGACGGGTCAGAGGAGGCCGTGCATTCGCTGGCCGGCCTGCTCGGCGCACCGATTGACGAACCCGAATTGGCAGTGCGGCAAGGGAAGTTCCTGGCGTCCCGGCTACTGCAGTGGTCGCGCAGCGGTCATCTCGCGGTGCCGCGTGCAGCTGATTATGCTCTGGCGCCCACTGAACGCGGCGCGATCGACAACCTGCGTCTGACCGAGACGGAAGTGTCGCCGCCGGATGAGGGCTATGTGCAGGTCCGGGTTGAGGCCGCTGGCTTGAACTTCCGGGATGTGCTCAATGTGCTGGGCCTCTACCCGGGTGATCCGGGCCCGATCGGCGGCGACTTCGCCGGCATCGTCACACAGTTGGGTGACGGCGTCACCGGACTCGAGGTCGGCCAACGCGTCTATGGCTTCATGCAGGGCGCGTTCTCCAGCCGATTCAATGTGCCGGTTCAGTTGCTGGCGCCGCTGCCCGACGGGCTGGGCGCGGTAGCTGCGGCGACCATTCCCGCTGCGGCACTCACCGCCCGACTCGCGTTCGACTGGGCGCAGTTGAAGCCCGGTGACCGTGTGCTGATTCACGCCGCCAGCGGTGGTGTCGGATTGGCAGCCATCCAGATGGCCCAGCAGCACGGTGCGATCGTCTTCGCGACCGCCAGCACCTACAAGCGCGCGACACTCCGCAAGTTGGGTGTGAAATATGTCTACGACTCGCGCAGCACGGATTTCGCCGACCAGATCCTCGCTGACACCGACGGTGAAGGCGTCGACGTGGTGCTCAACAGCCTGACCAATGAGGGTTTTGTCGAGGCTACCGTGCGGGCCACCGCGAAGAATGGCCGTTTCGCCGAGATCGCCAAGCGCGACATCTGGACGCCGGAGCAGATGGCGGAGGCCCGTCCCGACATCGCCTACGAGATCGTCGCGCTGGACACGGTTACCTTCCAACAGCCCGAGCGCATTCGTGGCTTGCTGGGCGAGGTGTCGCACGGGTTGGCCAAGGGTGAATGGAGGCCGCTGCCCGCTGAGATCTACCCGCTGACGGAGGCGAAGACAGCGTTTCGCCGGATGCAGCAAGCGCGGCATATCGGGAAGATCGTGCTGCAAATGCCGAACCCGCTACAGCCGCGCGGGGATCGGAGCTATCTGATCACCGGTGGACTCGGTGCGATCGGCCTGCACACGGCGGCATATCTGGCCCAACTCGGCGCCGGTGACATCGTGTTGACCAGCCGCCGCGTGCCCGATGCGGACGCGCAACGGGAAATCGACGACATCACTGAGCGCTACAAATGCCGTATTCACACCTTCGCGGCCGATGTCGGCGACGAGTCAGAAGTGGCAAAGCTGCTGGAGCGGATCCGGACGGAGTTGCCGCCGCTCGCGGGAGTGGCGCATTTGGCGGGCGTGCTCGACGACGCGCTGCTGTCACAGCAGAGCCTGGAGCGTTTCCGGACGACGTTGGCGCCCAAGGCTTTCGGTGCGTGCTACTTGGACCGGTTGACGAAGGACGACGATCTCGACTTCTTCATTGTGTCCTCCTCGGTGTCCAGCTTGCTCGGCGCACCAGGCCAGGCCAACTACTCGACTGCCAACGCGCTGCTCGACGGGCTGGTCGCGGACCGACAGGCGCAAGGCTTGCCGGCGACTGGCGTCAACTTTGGTCCCTGGGCCAGGGGGGGCATGGCGTCTTCGGATGCCGCGCGCGCCAATATCGGTGCGCAAGGCCTGGTTCCACTAGAACCTTCGGCCGCCCTCGGCGCGCTCGCGGAAGTTGTCGCCAACGGCACTGCGCAGGCAACCGTCATCAAAGCCAACTGGCAGCGTGCGGCGAAGGTGCTGGACGGTTCTCGCCCACCGATTCTCGACCTCGTGCTGCCGAGCGCGGTCGGGGAGACAACCGGTGACAGTGAGTTGCTGCGGCAACTCCAAGAGATACCGGTGGCGCAGCGCGCCAGTTTCATCACCGAATTCCTGCAGCGCGAAGTGCAGAACTTCCTGCGGCTCGCGCAACCGCCCGCCGCAACCAGTCGGTTCCTGGACCTGGGTACGGATTCACTGATGGCGGTCGAACTCCGCAACCGGTTGCACAGCCAGTTCGGTGGCGCGTTCACGATCAACGCGACCGCGGTATTCGACTATCCGACTATTGGCGGGCTCGCCGGATATCTCGCAGCTCAGCTACCCGATTCGGAATCACCGTCGGGTGATGCGGAAGCGGTGGCGGCGCCGGAGTCGCCCGAGGCGGAATCCGTTGTCGCGCCAGAGCCATCAGAGCCAGGCGAAGCGGAATCTGTTGCCGCGCCAGAGCCATCGGAGCCGAGCTCGGAATCCGTTGCCGCGCCAGAGTCGAGTTGATGCCCGGCGGGGTCAGACGGCGACATTGAACGCCGAGACGACCTTGGTCGGCCGGACGCGCACCACCAGCTCACCGGGCACAGCGTTGCGCTTCCCGATTTCCTTGGCGCGATGTGTGCCCATGTAGCGCCCGCCGATCCGAGTAGCGATATCGAGCAGGTCCGGGGCACCATCTTGCACGGAGGCTATTCCCTGCACCTGCACGAACGAGTAGGGCGGATGGGGATCGTCGACACAGATGACGACACGTGGATCCCTGCCCAGCGCACGGCCTTTCGCCGACTCACCACCGGTGTTGAACACCAGCTCGCCGTTGTCGACGATGAACCACACCGGAGCGATCAGCGGTCGACCGTCGGCGGCGAGGTAACCCAGCATCGCGGTGCGGGTGCCCGCCGACAGGAATTCCGTGACTTCCGCAGAGAGTTCAGCCATACGATTATTTAACCTACAGCGTCACGATGTCGTAGTCGCCGACGCGATCGGCCAGGACGTGCAACTGGTCCTCGGACGAACCGAGGGTGTGCTCGATCGCGGTCAGCCGCGCCGCGTAATGGCCCACCGGGTATTCCGCGGCCAGTCCGATGCCGCCGTGCAGTTGGATGGCTTCCTGGCCGATGTGGCGCCCCGACCGGCCGATCTGCAGTTTGGCCCGTGCCGCGACGACCGGGTCGAGATTGCCGTCGGCGATCGACATCGCGGCGTAGAAGTTCATGCTGCGGGCCAGTTCCAGCGAGACGTACATGTCGGCGGCGCGCTGGGTCAGCGTCTGGAAGGTGTTCAGGGTGACACCGAACTGCTTGCGCGTCTTGAGGTAATCGGTGGTCAACCGCAGCGCCTCTTCCATGGCGCCGAGCGCCTCGGCGCATAACGCGGACTGGGTGCGGACGACCGCGTTGCGGATGGCGGCTGATGCGTCCGCCGCGTCGCCGAGCGGCTCGCCCGGCGCCTCGTCCAGGTCGATCTGGGCACCGCGCTGGCCGTCGAACGTGCGATAAGGCTGACGGCTCACGGCCTCGCCGTCGACCAAAAACAACCCGATTCCGCCGCCCGCCAATCCCGCGCTGACAACTAGGGTGTCAGCGCAGTCGCCGGCGAGCACCGGGTTCTTCCGTCCGCTGAGCAGCCACGAATCACCTTGCTGCACAGCGGTCGTCGCAACATGCTCGGTGAGCGCCCCGCGCATCCCGGGCTCGATGTGCGCAAATGCCAGCAACCGCTGCCCTTCGGCGACCTCGTCCAGTAGCTCTTTTTGGGCGTCGCTGCCCACCTCGGCGATGATCGCCCCGGGTCCCAGCGCCGCATGCACGACGGGTTCGGGGGCCAGCCGGCGCCCGACTTCGGTGAGCACGACCATCACCTCGATCTGGCCCGCCTCGTCGGGGTCGAAGCCCAGCCCGAGAATCCCGGTTTCGGCCAGCTGAGTCCACACCTCGCGACTCCAGCCCAGGTCGCTGCCGATGATCTTGTTGCGGCTCTCCGGGTCGTAGCTTCGGGACAGCAAGTCGCGGGTGGTGTCGCGGAGCAGAACCTGTTCGTCGCTCAACTGAAAGTCCATGGCCTTACCTCATGCTCCTGTGTCTACAAGCCGAGAATGGTGGACGCGATGATGGTGCGCTGCACCTCATTGCTGCCGCCGTAGATGGATGTCTTGCGGTAGTTCAGGTAGCGCGGCGCGCTGCCCTGCGCCCACCCCGGTGACGCGATCTCGCCGGCATCGAACGGCAGCGCGTCCGGTCCGGCCACTTCGACGAGTAATTCGGTGGCGGTCTGCTGCAACTGGCTGCCGCGCAGCTTGAGCACCGACGACGCCGGATTGGGCTTACCGCCCGACGAGCCGGACGCGACCCGCATTTGGGTGAGCTCCAATGCCAGCAGCTCGTTTTCGGCCTCGGCGAGCCGGGCGGCGAACAGCGGATCGTCGAGCAGACCGGTGTCGGCTGCACACTGTTTGACGTCAGCGAGACGAACCTTCGTGCGGCCTACCTGGGCGATGCCGGTCCGCTCGTTGCCCAACAGAAATTTCGCGTATGTCCAGCCCTGATTCTCTTCTCCAACAAGCTGATCGGCGGGTACCCGGACGTCTTCGAAGAAGACCTCATTGACCTCGTAGCTGCCGTCGATCAACTTGATCGGCCGCATGGTGATCCCCGGGGTGTCTAAATCGATGAGCAGAAACGAGATGCCGGCCTGCTTCTTGGGTGCTTGCGGGTCGGTGCGCACCAGACAGAAAATCCAGTCGGCGTACTGGCCCAATGTCGTCCAGGTCTTCTGGCCGTTGACGACGTAGCTGTCGCCGTCGCGCAGGGCGGTGGTACGCAGTGAAGCCAAATCCGAGCCGGCTTCAGGTTCGGAGAACCCCTGGCACCACCAGATGTCGAGGCTGGCCGTGGGCGGCAGGAAGCGTTGCTTGGTCTCCTGGGAGCCGAACTCGGCGATCACCGGTCCGACCATCTTCGCGTTGAAGTTCAGCGGCTCCGGCACAGAGGCCAGCTGCATCTCGTCGAGCCAGATCTGATGCTGCGCGGGCGTCCAGTCCTTGCCGCCCCATTCGACGGGCCAGTTGGGCACCGCCAGCCCGTGATCGTTGAGGATCTTGTGGCTGGTGGCGAAGTCGTCGCGACCGAGTGGCAAGCCCAGGCGGGTTTTCTCGCGAAGTTCCGACGGAATCTTAGTCGTGTAGAAGGTGCGCAGCTCGTCTCGGAAGGCGGCTTCGTCCGGTGTGAGCGCCAGTTGCATGGCAGCCTCCATCTGTTGGATCCGACGGTCCTGCCCTGCACGTTATCGGCATGCCCAACCAACCAGTCAGGCGGCTCGACGATGAGCCTGTTGTGCACAGCCGGCAGTTAGTCCACAGCCGGTGCCGGCAGCTGCCGCGACGGCCGTGCCGCGACAGTCGGCGCACCTACGGTCGGCCCATGCGCACAGAACTGCCCGCCGAGCGCCTGCATCGACGACTCGGCGCCCAACCGGATGACGATGCCGACGACACCGATGGCAGAGATGCTGATACCGACCCGAACTCGCTGCTGCCGCGGTGGCTTCCGGACGGTTCCGGACCGGACGGTGCCGGCTGGCTGGCCAGGGTGCGCGCCGAGCCGGGCCGCGCCGGGGCCATCGCATTGGCTGCGATCGCCGCGATCGCGGTGCTGGTCGCCATCTTCACGCTGATGCGTGACCAGCCGGCGCCGGTGAGGTCGGCGAAGCTTCCGCCGGTCGAGGCGGTGTCGTCGGCAAGCCGCGGCCCGGGTCCGAGTGCGACGGCCAACCCGAACCAATCCGTGGTGGTGAGTGTGGTGGGTCTGGTTCACACGCCAGGCCTGGTTACGTTGCCGCCCGGCGCGCGGATCGCCGACGCGCTGAAGGCGGCCGGCGGCACAACGGATGGTGCCGACACCGTTGGGCTGAATATGGCCCGCCAGGTCGACGATGGCGAGCAGATCGTCGTCGGGATCGCACCCGTGAAGGGGCAGCCGCCGGCGCTGGGCAGCTCGGTGAGCTCCGGCTCGGCCGCCCCGGGCCCGCCGGGCACCAGGTCCCATCCGGATCATCCGAATCGTCCGGACAAACCAGGACGGTCTGAGGTGGTCAACCTGAACACCGCGACCGTGCAGCAGTTGGACACCCTGCCCGGGGTCGGGCCGGTGACCGCGGCAGCGATCGTGGCCTGGCGGGATGCCAACGGCAAGTTCACCAGCGTCGACCAGCTCGCCGAAGTTGACGGCATCGGCCCCGCGCGTCTGGAAAAGCTGCGCCGGCTGGTCCGTGTTTAAGACCGGTGCAGCAGCCATCCGGCGGCGACGCCGCGACGGCGCGGCTGGATGCGCGCCTGGTGCCGGCCGCATTGACCAGTTGGACGGTCACCGCGGCGGGAATTGTGTGGTCGATCGGCGGCGTGGTCGGGTCGGCGTGTGCGGCGGGCAGCGTGTTCGGCGTTCTGCTCTGGCGCGCCGGGCACCGAAGCCCACGGATGCGGGCCATCGGCGTCGGCGTGATCGTTGTTGGTGTCGTCGGTGCGGGCTTCGGGTTAGCAATCGGGTTGCGCGCCAACGCAGTCGCTCGCCACCCCGTCACCGCGGCGTTCGGAACGCCGGCGCAGGTGGTGGTCACGCCGACCGAAAGCGCACTGGCGCTGAGTCGCGGCCGGCTGATGTTCCGTGCCACGCTGCAGGAGCTGGGAGACGACAAGAGCTCGGGCCGCGTGGTGGTTTTCGCGCCGGGCCGCGACTTCAGCGCGGTGATGGTCGGTCAGCCGATGCGCTTCCGCGCCAGAATCGCTCGCCCCACCCGACACGACCTGACCGTGGCGGTGGTGAACGCGATCGGTGCGCCGACGATGGGCCGCGCCGGGCCGGTGCACCGGGCTGCGCACGCGGTCCGCGCGGCATTCGCTGCCACAGCCCGTCAAGTGCTGCCCGCGGACCAAGCGGCGATGCTGCCCGCGCTGGTGCTTGGCGACACTTCGACGGTCACCACCGTTACCAGCCAGGAGTTCCGCGCGGCCGGTTTGACGCACCTCACAGCGGTATCCGGGGCCAACGTCACGATCGTGTGCGGGGCGGTGCTGTTCTCGTCGCGGCTGATCGGCCCACGGGCGGCGGTGGGGCTGGCCGGTGCTGCGCTGGTGTTGTTTGTGATCGTTGTGCAGCCCACGGCCAGTGTGCTGCGCGCGGCGGTGATGGGCGCGATCGCACTGGTGGGCGTGTTGTCTTCGCGTCGGCGGCAAGCGATTCCGGCGCTCGCGGCCACCGTGCTGGTGTTGATGGTCGCGGCCCCTCAGTTGGCGGTCGACGTGGGCCTCGCGCTGTCGGTGGTGGCGACAGCGGCGCTGGTGGTCATCGCGCCGATCTGGTCGCGGCGTCTGGTGGCGGCCGGCTGGCCCAAGCCGTTGTCGGACGCTGTCTGCGTCGCGTGTGCAGCGCAGTTGGTGACGGCTCCATTGATCGCCGGCATCTCGGGCCGGGTGAGCCTGATCGCCGCGGCGGCCAACCTCGCAGTGGCGGCGCTGATCGCGCCAATCACGGTGCTGGGCAGTGCGGCAGGTGCACTGTGCTTGTTCTGGCCGGCCGGGGCGCAACTGCTGATCCGCTTCACCGGCCCCGAACTGTGGTGGGTGTTGCGCATCGCGCATTGGGCAGCCGGTGTCCCCGCCGCGAACGTGCCGGTACCGTCCGGGTTTCCGGGTTTCCTGCTGGTTGCGGCCACCACGGTGCTGGCCGCGGTGCTGTGGCGGTGGCGATGGTTTAGGGCGGGGATGGCGATCGCAGCCGCGGGGCTGCTCGCCTGGTCGTTGTCGGGTCTGGCGGTGGGGGCCGGCGGGTCTGTCGGCAACACATGACACGATCAAACGGTGAGCCAGCAGGTTTCGGCATTGCATCTCGTACTAGGCGACGAGGAGCTGCTGGTCGAGCGCGCCGTCGCGGACGTCCTGCGGTCGGCGCGCCAGCGCGCCGGCACGGACGATGTCCCGGTGAGCCGGCTGCGAGCCGGCGAGGTCGGTGTCTACGAGCTGGCCGAGTTGCTGAGCCCGTCACTGTTCGCCGACGAACGGGTAGTGGTCCTGGAAGCCGCCGGTGAGGCAGGCAAAGAAGCTGCGGAGTTGATTGCCAATGCCGCCGCGGACATCCCGTCGGGCACAGAGCTCGTAGTCGTGCATTCGGGTGGCGGGCGGGCCAAGGCGCTGGCCAGTCAGCTGCGCGCGCTCGGCGCGCAAGTGCATCCGTGTGCGCGGATCACCAAGGCCGGCGAACGTTTTGACTTCGTCCGCAAGGAATTTCGCTCGCTGAAGGTCAAATCCGACGATGACACGGTCAGCGCGCTGCTGGACGCGGTCGGCTCCGATATACGCGAACTCGCCTCGGCCTGTTCACAATTGGTCGCCGACACCGGTGGCCGCGTCGATGTCGCCGCGGTGCGGCGCTATCACGGCGGCAGGGCCGAGGTGAAGGGATTCGACATCGCCGACAAGGCCGTCGTCGGCGATGTCGAAGGGGCTGTCGAAGCGCTGCGGTGGGCGATGTTGCGCGGCGAGCCGCATGTGGTGTTGGCCGACGCGTTGGCCGAGGCCGTCCACGCCATCGGTCGGGTGGGGCCGCTCTCCGGCGACCACTACCGGCTGGCTGCCGAAGTTGGGATGCCGCCCTGGCGGGTGCAGAAGGCGCAGAAGCAGGCCCGCCGCTGGTCCCGCGACATGGTGGCTACCGCGATGAAATTGGTGGCGGCGCTGAACGCCGACGTGAAGGGCGCGGCCGCCGATGCCGACTATGCGCTGGAAGCGGCGGTGCGAAAAGTCGCTGAGCTAGCAGCCGACCCGGGTCGCTGAATTCAGAGCTTGTTGAGGGCGTGGGCCAGCGCTGACTTCTTGTTGGCCGCCTGGTTCTTGTGGATCACGCCCTTGCTGGCCGCCTGGTCCAACTTGCGGCTGGTGGAGACCAGGAGTTCGGCGGCCTTGTCCTTCTCGCCGGCGGCGGCGGCCTCGCGGAACGCGCGGACAGCCGTCCGAAGCGACGACTTCACCGACTTGTTGCGCAGCCGGGCGCGCTCGTTCGTGCGGTTGCGCTTTTGCTGCGACTTGATGTTGGCCACGCGTTAGTTCCTTCGCAATTCTTTAGCGGCTTGGGGTGTCACGGTTTGCCGCAGCGTTCCAGCGCTTAGGCGGCGACTGCTCAGGGTATCAGGACGCGGTGCATTCCCCCAAAGCGGAGGCGCTTGGCCTGCGAAAACGGCGTTCGTGATGCAGCATGGCACCGTGGCCCTTCGAACCGTTCCCGCCGAGACGCGGCGTCAGCCGCGCGGCGAATCACGGCCTTCGAAGCGCTATGAGCGCATCTTCGACGGCTACAACACCGACACCAGCTACGTAGAGGCCTTCGATGAGATGTTCGACGGTCAGGGCAATGTCCGCGGCCCGTACAAGGGCATCTACGCCGAGCTCGCCCCGTCGGATGCTTCCGACCTCGAGGCCCGCGCCGAGGCGCTCAACCGGGCATTCAGCGATCAGGGCATCACGTTTTCGCTGTCCGGCCAGGAACGGCCGTTTCCGCTGGATCTGGTCCCACGGGTGATCTCGGCCGCCGAGTGGACGCGGTTGGAGCGCGGCATCACCCAGCGGGTCAAGGCCCTCGAGTGCTACCTCGACGACGTCTACGGCGATCAGGAGATCCTGAACGACGGTGTCATCCCGCGTCGGCTGGTCACCTCCTGTGAGCACTTCTACCGCCAGGCCGCCGGCATCGTGCCGCCCAACGGCGTGCGCATTCACGTCGCCGGCATCGACCTGATCCGCGACGAAAAGGGCAGCTTCCGCGTTCTGGAGGACAACCTTCGTTCGCCCTCGGGGGTGTCCTATGTGATGGAGAACCGGCGGACGATGGCGCGGGTCTTCCCCAACCTGTTCGCCATCCACCGGGTGCGCGCCGTCGACGACTACGCGGCGCACCTGCTCCGCGCGCTGCGCAAGTCGGCGGCCACCAATGAGGCCGACCCGACCGTCGTCGTGCTGACCCCCGGCGTGGCCAACTCCGCTTATTTCGAGCATTCGCTGCTGGCCCGGCAGATGGGTGTCGAGCTGGTCGAAGGTCGCGACCTGTTCTGCCGCGACAACCAGGTGTACATGCGCACTACCGAAGGGGAACGTCAGGTCGACGTCATCTATCGGCGCATCGACGACGCTTTTCTGGATCCGATGCAATTCCGCCCGGATTCGGTGCTGGGCGTCGCCGGCCTGCTCAACGCCGCCCGGGCCGGCAACGTGGTGATCTCCAGCGCCGTCGGCAACGGGGTGGGCGACGACAAACTCGTCTACACCTACGTGCCGACGATCATCGAGTACTACCTCGGTGAGAAACCGTTGCTGGCCAATGTGGACACCTTCCGGTGCTGGATGGACGACGAACGCGAAGAAGTGCTCGACCGGATCGGCGAACTGGTGATCAAGCCGGTGGAGGGGTCCGGCGGCTACGGCATCGTCTTCGGCCCGGAGGCCTCCAACAAGGAGTTGACCGCGATCAGCAGGAAGGTGCGCGACGATCCGCGGGGCTGGATCGCGCAACCGATGATGCAGCTCTCCACGGTGCCGACGCAGATCGACGACAAGCTGACCCCCCGATATGTCGACTTGCGACCGTTCGCGGTCAACGACGGCGACGACGTGTGGGTGTTGCCCGGCGGTCTGACCCGGGTGGCCTTGGTCGAGGGGTCGCGGGTGGTGAACTCCAGTCAGGGCGGCGGCTCCAAGGACACCTGGGTGCTGGCCTCGCGCGCCTCGGTGGCCAACCGCGAGTTGGGCGCCGCCGAGATTGTGCGTTCGCTGCCCAACCCGGTCGCGACGTCCAACGGCGACTCAGACGCTGAGAAGTCCACCCAGCAGCAACAGCAGTCGCAGCCGCGCCCGACGCAGGAGCAGCAACCCGCCCAGCAGCAGCAACAGCAGGCGGTGATCCGCTGATGCTGGCCCGCAATGCCGAGGCGCTGTACTGGATCGGTCGTTACGTCGAACGCGCCGACGACACCGCGCGCATCCTCGGCGTCACCGTGCACCAGCTGCTCGAGGATTCCAGCGTCGACCCCGACCACACCTCCCGAGTGCTGTTGCACGTGTTGGACATTGAGCCACCGGACACCGAGTTGGACGTCTGGTCGTTGACCGACCTGGTGGCGTTTCGCCGCAACACCGCGGGCGGCTGCTCCATTGTCGACGCGATTTCAGCCGCGCGGGAAAATGCGCGGTCTGCCCGCGAGGTGACGTCCACCGAGACCTGGGAGTGCCTCAACACCACCTTCAACGCCCTGGGTGAACGTGAACGCGCAGCCAAACGTCTTGGCCCGCACGAGTTTTTATCGTTCATCGAGGGCCGCGCCGCGATGTTCGCCGGTCTCGCCGATTCGACGCTGTCGCGCGACGACGGGTACCGCTTCATGATGCTGGGCCGTGCGATCGAACGGGTAGATATGACGGTGCGGATGTTGCTGTCCCGGGTGGGGGACAGCGCATCGTCGCCGGCGTGGGTGACGGTGCTGCGCTCGGCGGGTGCGCACGACACCTATCTGCGGACCTATCGCGGCGTGCTGGACGCCAACCGCGTGGTCGAATTCATCTTGCTCGACAGGCTGTTTCCGCGTTCGGTCTTCTACTCGTTGAAGATGGCCGAGCACAACCTCGACGAACTGCTGCATCATCCGCATAGTCGGGTCGGTACCACCGCCGAAGCGCAGCGGCTGCTCGGACAAGCTCGCAGTGAACTCGAGTTCGTGGAACCGGGGGTGCTGCTCGAATCGCTGGAGATGCGGCTCGCCAGCCTGCAGAAGTCGTGCTACGACGTCGGAGAAGCATTGGCAGTACAGTATTTTCACGCTGTACCGTGGGTCGCATGGTCCGACGCCGCCCAGCGTGACCCGCTGCCGACAAGGCAGGGGAAGACCTGATGTGGCGGCTGCGGGTCCTGCACGCCACCGGATACGCCTATCCGTCACCGGCGACGGCCTCCTACAACGAAGCGCGACTCACGCCGCGGTCGGACTCCCGGCAAAACGTCGTTCTCAACCGTGTCGAAACCGTCCCGGCGACCAGGTCCTACCGCTATATCGACTATTGGGGCACTGCGGTGACGGCATTCGACTTGCATGCGCCGCATACCGAGTTGACCGTCACGTCCTCATCGGTGGTGGAGACCGACCGAGCGGAACCGCCGAAAGAAGAGGTCACCTGGGCCGAGTTGCACAGCGAATCGGTAATCGATCGGTTCGATGAGGTGCTTGGCCCGACCGAATACACGCCGACGAGCAAACGTATTGCGGCAGTGGGCAGGCGGATCGCCAAGTATCACGAACCCGCCGAAGCGGTGGTCGCGGTAGCGGAATGGGTACGCAGCGAACTGGACTACGTCCGGGGCACCACCGGTGTCCACTCGTCGGGCTTGGATGCGCTGCGCGAAGGCAAAGGCGTCTGCCAGGATTTTGTACACCTGTCGCTAATTGTATTGCGCAGCATGGGTATTCCCGTGCGTTATGTGTCCGGTTATCACCATCCCGACTCGGACGCGGTAGTGGGGGACACAGTCGACGGGCAGAGCCATGCGTGGCTGCAGGCCTGGACCGGAAGTTGGTGGGATCTGGACCCCACGAATGACAGCGAGATAACCGAGCAGTACGTCAGTGTCGGCGTCGGCCGGGACTACGCTGACGTGTCCCCGCTGAAGGGTATCTACTCCGGACAGGGCGCGACCGATCTCGACGTCGTCGTCGAAATCACCCGACTCGCATAGTCCTTCCGTGGCGCCGCTCTATGGTGCACGCTATGGATGCTTCATCCGGAGACGGGCATGATGGACCGTCTTTGGCGCTCGTCGCGGTGATCTGCATCGGGCTGCTCTTTGGCGGTCTGGCGATCGGAGTAGCGCTCGGCGGCCTGATGCCGCTGCCATACGGACCGGTCGCCGCGGTCCAGCAGTATGTCCGCGCTGAACCGGTGGCGGTGCAGGTCATTGCGGTGGCGGTGTTCGGATCGTCGGTGCCGCTGGCTGTCTACGCGGCGACGGCCGGTGCCAGGTTGCGCCAGCTCGGGGTCGCCGCGCCAGCGGCGATCGCGTTGACAGGCGGAATCTTGGCGGCCGGCTCCTTGGGGCTGACGGGTTTGGTGGCCTGGATACTCTCGCGGCCGGAGGTCAGCGGCGACACCGCGTTAGTGCGGGCGCTGTATTACCTGGTGTTTCTCGTCGGTGGTCCCGGACACATTGTGGCGTTGGGCCTTCTTGTCGGCGGCATGGCGGTGGCGGGCCGAATCCGTGGACTGTCGCCGCCGCCGCTGACCTGGGCGGGTCTGGCGATCGCCGGGCTTTGCGAATTGACGACGCTGGTGCTGCTCTGGCCGGTGCTGGGTCCGATCCTGCCGGTCGCACGGGTTTCGGCATTGGTGTGGCTGCTGCTGGCCGGCGCACGGCTACCGCTGCGGCGCAACCACTCCCGGGTGCGGTGAATCACCCGCCGGGTGCCACCTCTACCCGGTGCAGGTCGTCGCCCAGCTCGATCCGCCCGTCGAACTCGGTGGCGGCCAACTCGCGCCACTGCTCCTCCTGGCCGGGTGCGATCGCGGGCACGTAATGGGTGAGCACCAAGGTGCCGACCCCGGCGCGACTTGCGGTGGCGGCTGCCTCTTGTACCGATGAGTGATAGTCACAGATGTCTTTGACCCGCTGCGCCGGCACCAGGGCTATGAGCTCCTTACGGACGACGGTGTGCACCAGAGCGTCTGCGTGCGCGGCGAGTTCGTCGAGGCCCGCACACGGCACGGTGTCACCCGCCAGCACCACTGAGGCGCCACCGGCTTCGATCCGAAACCCGATCGTGGGCGCCACCGGCCGGTGGTCGGTGGGAGCCACCCGGATTGACACGCCGTCGCGGTCCCACACCGCACCCTCGGTGTATTCATGCACCTCGACTGGTGGCGGGGCGGTCAGGTCATCGTGGTGAGCGATCCGGTAGCTGATGTCGGGGCCGAAGGCCTTCAGTGTCGCCTCGACCACCGCGGCCGTCCCGGGCGGTCCGATGATCGGCAGCGGCGCGGGATCAGGTGCGAACGTGGTGACCCAGCGGGTGATCAGCAGGTCGCCGAGATCGGCGATGTGGTCGCTGCGCAGGTGGGTGAGCAGCAGAGCGGATAAACCGTTGGCACCCAGACCGATCGCCGCTGCGCGTTGCAGCACACCGCGTCCACAATCCACCAGGAAAACCTGTCCGCCGGCCCGCACCAGGGTGGCCGGCCCGGCGCGATTCGGGTCGGGGATAGGACTGCCAGTGCCGAGCAGCGTGATTTCAATCATGGTTCCAGATATGCCATAAATCGCACTGTGACCTGGACATTAGCCGGATTTTGACGAGCTGCTTTCACGATGACCGATCTCGCCGTAGCCTGGTGTGAACCGGATCACAATCGGCGGGAGGCCTCGATGCGGATTGCAGATGTGTTGCGGAGCAAGGGTGGCTCGGTGGTGACGATCAACCCTGACGCAACGGTGACCGAACTGCTGGCCGGGCTCGCCGGCCACAATATCGGCGCGATGGTGGTGACCGGGCCTGATGGTGTCGCTGGCATCGTCTCCGAGCGTGACGTTGTGCGCCAGCTGCACGCCCACGGAGCTTCGGTGCTCTCGCGGCCGGTCTCGGCGATCATGACCGCGGTGGTTTCGACCTGTAGTAAGTCCGACTCGGTGGACAGCCTCACCAGGCTGATGACCGAAAACCGGGTGCGGCACGTGCCCGTAGTCGAGGACGGGAAGCTGATCGGCATCGTCAGCATCGGCGACGTCGTGAAGACCCGGATGGAAGAGCTGGAGACCGAGCACCAGCAGCTCCAGTCCTACATCACCCAGGGCTAGTCACTCAGCTCCAGGAGTAATCGGTTCTTAGGCGGGCCGCCACCACGTCGAAGACGGCGCGCTCCAGGATCGCGCCCTCGCGGCGAATGCCCTCTTCGGGGACGTCGAGGACGCGGTCGAGCCGCACCCAACTGGGTCGACCGTCTTCGTCCCAGCTTCCGCTACCGATCCCGACCCAGTCGCGGTCGGCGGCGTGGCTCTCCTGACTGGACATCATCAACCCGAGCAGCGTGTGGTGGTCGCGACCCACGACCAGCACCGGGCGGTCCTTGCCGCGGGTGTGGTCGTTTTCGTAAGTCACCCACGTCCAGACGATTTCGCCGGGGTCGGCCCGACCGCCCAAGTCGGGGGAGTAGACCAGCCTGCGAGCCCGATGTGCGGTGGGCGCGCTGTCGCGGGTCACCGGACGGCCCGCGGTGATCTCGGCCGGGGGTTCGGACGCGCTGCCGACGATCGCATCCAAAGCGAACTGGATGCCCCGCTGCACCGTCGGCGACTGTTGCAGCTGCCGGATCAACTCCGGTGCCTCGTTGAACACCAGATGCTCTAGGTTTCGCTGAAGCCGCTGCAACGTCTTCCACTGCGACGCCATGTTCGCAGCATAGGCGAGCTGTCTGGGCGTCATGGTGTTGTCGCGTTGCGCTGCAGCTGGGTACGACGGGCTGAAGGCGCGGGCGCCGAAAGCTTCAATAAATACAAGCGTTAGTTAAAATTTCCTCAGTAAAAAAACTTCCCGTTGACACAGAAGATCGTTAGATTCGTTCAAGGTTGTCAGTAGCGGGGTACTGGGGGACCTGTGGCGGTATGTAACCGGCCACCAGCGGAGATCATCGAATCATCGGAGGGGAATGACTATGAAAATTCGCAAAATCGCCGTGCTCGGAAGCTTCGCAGCCGGGGCGGCACTGGCGTTGGCGCCGCTCGCGGCCGCGGACGACTTGACGCCCACCATCGACAGTGAGATTGGGTCGCTGAACTCTATCTTCGTGACCGACGCCGACCTCGCGGGTGTCGGCAGCGACGTCGTCACGAACGGCACCAACACGTTCGACACCATCCCGCTGGCGGATGTGAACACCACGCTTGGCTACGAGCTGTACGGCCTCAACCCGGCCAATGCCGTCTCGGACCCCGGTTCCTACAGCGTGTTCAACGGCGCGCTAACCGAGTTCTACGATGCCGACAACGCCCTGACGTACGGGCTGCTGAACAACGACGCCTTGATCCCCTCTACCGACCTGTTCGGGTCGGCAACTGAGATCGGCACCGCGTTGGGCACAGGCTCCGACTTGGGAGCAGCCGGCGACTTCTTCTCGGCTGGCCTGGCCGACCTGGCCGGGTTGCTCTAGCAAGAGTTTCGCTCGGAAACGAACCCCCGGGGGATCACTCCGGGGGTTCGTTTTGGCCGGGGCGTCCCGCGATTGTGCTGCAGCGCCCGTCCCTGGATACCCTGGAAGCGCCTAAGCCCGGCTTCACCAGGAGATTCCCATCAGCAGTTTCGCCGACAAGACGTTCACCGCGCCGGCGCAGATTCGGAACTTCTGCATCATCGCCCACATCGACCATGGCAAGTCGACGCTGGCGGATCGGATGCTGCAGCTCACCGGCGTCGTCGACGAGCGATCGATGCGCGCGCAGTACCTCGACCGGATGGACATCGAGCGCGAACGCGGCATCACGATCAAGGCGCAGAACGTGCGCCTGCCGTGGCAGGTCGACGGTGTCGACCACGTCCTGCACCTGATCGACACCCCTGGACACGTCGACTTCACCTACGAGGTGTCCCGTGCGCTGGAGGCCTGCGAGGGCGCGGTGCTGCTGGTCGACGCCGCTCAGGGCATCGAAGCGCAAACCCTGGCCAATCTCTATTTGGCGCTGGATCGCGACCTGCACATCATCCCGGTGCTCAACAAGATCGACCTGCCCGCCGCTGACCCAGAGCGGTACGCCGCTGAGATCGCGCACATCATCGGCTGCGAACCCGGCGACGTGCTGCGGGTGTCCGGCAAGACGGGGGAGGGCGTGGCCGACCTGCTCGACCACGTCGTGCGCGAGGTGCCGCCGCCGCAGGGTGACGCCGACGCACCTACCCGCGCAATGATTTTCGACTCTGTCTACGACATCTACCGCGGCGTGGTCACATACGTCCGCATGGTCGACGGCAAAATCACTCCCCGCGAACGCATCTCGATGATGTCCACCGGCGCCACCCATGAGCTGCTCGAGGTGGGCATCGTCTCACCCGAACCGAAGCCAAGCGACGGCCTGGGCGTGGGGGAGGTCGGCTACCTGATCACCGGTGTGAAAGACGTCCGGCAGTCGAAGGTCGGCGACACCGTCACGACCGCCAGGCACGGCGCGACTCAGGCGCTGACCGGCTATCGCGAGCCCAAGCCGATGGTCTATTCGGGGCTTTATCCCGTCGACGGCTCCGACTACCCCGACCTGCGCGATGCGCTGGACAAGCTGCAGCTGAACGACGCAGCGCTGACGTATGAACCAGAGACGTCGGTGGCACTGGGCTTCGGGTACCGGTGCGGATTCCTCGGCCTGCTGCACATGGAAATCACCCGCGAGCGCCTGGAACGTGAATTCGACCTTGACCTCATCTCGACGTCGCCGAACGTGGTCTACCGCGTGGTCAAAGAGGACGGGACCGAGGTCGTCGTCACCAACCCATCCGACTGGCCGGAAGGCAAGGTCCGCACGGTCTACGAGCCTGTGGTGAAGACGACAGTGATCGCGCCGAGTGAATTCATCGGCACCATCATGGAGCTCTGCCAGTCCCGGCGTGGCGAACTCGGCGGGATGGACTACCTGTCTCCCGAACGGGTCGAGCTGCGCTACACGATGCCGCTGGGCGAGATCATCTTTGACTTCTTCGACTCGCTGAAATCGCGCACCCGCGGCTACGCCAGCCTCGACTACGAGGAAGCCGGCGAGCAGGAGGCCGCGTTGGTCAAGGTCGACATCCTGCTGCAGGGCGAGGCCGTCGATGCGTTCAGTGCCATCGTGCACAAGGATGGGGCCGCGGCCTACGGCAACAAGATGACCACCAGGCTCAAAGAGCTCATTCCGCGTCAGCAGTTCGAGGTGCCGGTGCAGGCCGCGATCGGATCCAAAATCATTGCGCGAGAGAACATTCGCGCGATCCGCAAAGACGTGCTGTCGAAGTGCTACGGCGGTGACATCACCCGCAAACGCAAACTGCTGGAGAAGCAGAAAGAAGGCAAGAAGCGGATGAAGACCATCGGTCGGGTCGAAGTGCCGCAAGAGGCGTTCGTCGCCGCGCTGTCCACCGACGCCGCAGGGGACAAGGCCAAGAAGTAAAAGCGAAAAAGAAGCCACCTGAGTTGAAAGTCGGGGGTCTTCGTCGCCGCGTTGCCGGCCGACGCCGCTGACGACCGAGGTAAAAAGTAGCTATGCGGACGGTTGGATCGGCGACGGCTCTGGCAGTGGTTGCCGCGTTGGCGGTGGGCTGTGGCCCGGTTGTCGGTGGCACGGCGAAGCCGGCGCCGAATCTGAAGCCGCGGCCCCTCACCGGGGAAACAGTCAGCCAGGTGCTTCTCGACGACGTCACACTGTCGCGGATGCTCAGCCAGCCCTTTGTGGCCCGTCAGCCGTCGGTCATGGGCGGCCCCGACAAACTCTTCGAGCCGGATAGTCAGGTTTCGCCGGCCGGTTGCCTGGGCGTCACGTTGATGCTGCAGAAAAGCGTCTACGAGTCTGCCGACGTCAAAGATGTCGCGTCGGAGTCGTGGTGGAACAACGGCGACCCGGCGCAAGTGATCAGCGTCCTCGAGGGCGTGGTCGCGTTGCCCACGGCCGCGCAAGCCGAGGCGCTGTTCGTGAAGTTCTCGGAGCAGTGGCAGCACTGCAACGGCATGACGACAACGGACCAAACCGGCCCGATCACCACGACGAACGCCATCAGCGACATCCGCGTCACCAATAACGTTGTCGCCGCGACCAATACCGCGACCGCGACACTGCCCAACATGCCGCCGCTGCGGCCGACCCCGCAGGCGCGTGCTCTCGGTGTTCGGCTGAACTGCCTCGTCGAGGTCGAGGTGGTGTTCTTCGGCGATCGACGCCCGTCTGACCCGGGGTCGGCCGACGTGGACACCAGCGGCGTCGACATCGCTCACGCGATGATGGACAAAGTCAGCGCTTTGAGCTGATCAGATTGTCTCACGTTGGCTTCAGTGGCCGCGCGGAATAGGGTGGTCGGGTGAACGGGATCCTCAGTTGGTGGGACGGCGTCGAGTTGTGGCTGTCGGGGCTGGGGTTCGTCTTGCAGACCATCGTGGTGATGCCCGTCGTGCTGGCGTTGGCCTACCTGATCGCCGTTCTGCTGGACGCTCTGCTGGGCTATGGCATAACGGGCATCCGGCTGATGCGGCGCATTCGTCACAGCGACGAAGGACCCGGATGACCAGGAAGACGGGCATGCCGCGATCCCAGGTGACGCTGGTGCTGGTCATATTGGTGGTACTGGTTATCGTCGCCTGGCTGTTGACCCGCTGACCCGCGTCGGCGCAGCTGGGAGTGCGGCGGATTCTGTTAGGCTTCCGCCATGCACGCAGCGTCCGGCAACAGCGAGCGCCATATCTTCGCGCTCATTGCCGTGGGCGATTGCGCTGTGGCTGACGTGCACTGTTGTTGCTGACTTCCGCCCCGCGCGCGGTCGGGTGTCGGTGGAATTCTTCCAGCTGCTGACCCTCGCCTTTCCGTCGCCACGGGGCTGGTTATTTGTTAATCCCCACCACCGAGAGGTTGACCATTGCGCGACGACGTCACGGGTGCCGCGCGGTGGCGCCACGTTGTCGGGTTGACCCTCGCTGCGAGCCTTATCGCGGCATGTCACGGCGGCGCCAGCGACGTTGTCGGCGGTGGCGGGCCGGCCAACGCGCACACGAGTATCACGCTCGTCGCCTATTCGGCTCCAGAACCGGGCTGGAGCAAGGTGATTCCAGCATTCAACGCCTCAGAAGACGGCAAGGGTGTGCAGGTGATCACCTCGTACGGCGCCTCGGGTGACCAGTCGCGAGGCGTCGTCGACGGCAAGCCCGCAGATATCGTCAACTTCTCCGTCGCGCCCGACATCACCCGACTCGTCAAGGCCGGCAAAGTTTCCAAGGACTGGGACAAAGACGCGACCAAGGGTATCCCGTTCGGATCGGTGGTGACGCTGGTCGTGCGGCCCGGGAATCCCAAGAACATCAAGGACTGGGACGACCTGCTGCGGCCCGATGTGGAAGTCATCACGCCCAGCCCGCTCAGTTCGGGCTCAGCGAAGTGGAATTTGCTTGCCCCGTACGCCGTAAAGAGCGATGGCGGCCACAACCCCCAAGCGGGCCTTGACTTTATCAACAAGCTGGTGGGCCAGCATGTCAAACTGCGGCCCGGGTCTGGTCGCGAGGCCACCGACGTGTTCGTCCAAGGCAGCGGTGACGTGCTGATCAGTTATGAGAACGAGGCGATCGTCACTGAGCGCCAAGGCAAACCGATCACCCAGGTCCACCCGTCCCAGACGTTCAAAATCGAAAACCCGCTTGCGGTGGTGACCAGCACGGCGCATCTGGATGCCGCTACTGCCTTCAAGAATTTTCAGTACACCGCGCAGGCCCAGAAGCTTTGGGCGGCCGCTGGGTTCCGGCCGGTCGACCCGGCCGTCGCCGCCGATGTCCGCGGTCAGTTCCCGGCGCCGGCCAAGCTGTGGACGATCGCTGACCTTGGTGGCTGGGAGACCGTCGATGCGCAACTCTTCGACAAGAACTCCGGCAGCATCACCAAGATCTACATGCGGGCAACCGGATGACGACGGCGCTGACACCTCAGCCGGCGGTGGCCGGGCCCACCCGTGGCGATAACAGGCTGATCCGCAACGGCTTACGCGGTGGCGGCACGTCACTGCGCGTCGGTGTTTCCATGCTTTGGCTTTCGGTGATCGTGCTGCTGCCGTTGGCCGCGATTGGCTGGCAGTCCGTCGGCGGTGGCTGGCGCGCGTTCTGGCTCGCGGTTACCTCCAATGCCGCGCTCGAATCTTTCCGGGTGACGCTGACCATCTCTGCCGGCGTCACGGTCCTCAACATGGTTTTCGGTCTACTGATCGCGTGGGTTTTGGTACGCGACGATTTCCTCGGCAGACGGCTCGTCGATGCTGTCATCGATCTGCCGTTCGCGTTGCCCACGATCGTGGCCAGCCTGGTACTGCTGGCTCTGTACGGAAATCACAGCCCAGTGGGCCTGCACTTGCAGCACACCGGATGGGGCGTGGGCGTGGCGCTGGCGTTCGTCACGTTGCCGTTTGTCGTGCGGGCCGTCCAGCCGGTGCTACTTGAAATCGACCGTGAGACTGAGGAAGCGGCTGCGTCGCTGGGCGCCAACAACGCGACGATCTTCAGAACTGTCGTGCTGCCCTCGCTGACTCCGGTCTTGTTGACCGGTGCCGGGCTGACCTTCTCGCGGGCAATCGGCGAATTCGGTTCGGTCGTCCTGATCGGTGGGGCGGTGCCGGGCAAGACCGAGGTGTCGTCGCAGTGGATCCGGACCCTGATCGAAAACGACGACCGCACCGGAGCCGCCGCGATATCGATTGTGCTACTGGCTATCTCATTCGTCGTGCTGTTCGTTTTGCGTTCCCTCGGGTCGCGCGCGGCTAAACGCGAGGAGCTGTCGGCATGACGACCTCACCGCAGGTCCGCTACCTGCTTCGGTTCCTTGCCCTCGGCTACGTTTTTGTGTTGCTTATCGTTCCGGTTGGGCTGATCCTGTGGCGGACATTCGCGCCGGGTTTCGCCCAGTTCTACGCATGGGTCAGCACGCCGGCGGCGATCTCTGCGCTGAACTTGTCGCTGCTGGTGGTTGCGATCGTGGTGCCGCTCAACGTGGTCTTCGGTATCCCCACGGCACTGATGCTGGCGCGCAACCGGTTCCGCGGCAAGGGTGTGCTGCAGGCGATCATCGATTTGCCGTTCGCGGTCTCGCCGGTCGTTGTCGGCGTGGCGTTGATCGTGTTGTGGGGATCGGCGGGGCTGCTGGGTTTTGTCGAGAAGGACTTCGGGTTCAAGATCATCTTCGGTTTGCCCGGCATCGTGCTCGCCAGCGTCTTCGCCACGCTGCCATTCGTGGTGCGCGAGGTCGAGCCGGTGCTGCACGAGCTGGGTACCGACCAGGAGCAGGCGGCGTCAACGCTGGGTTCCAATTGGTGGCAGACATTTTGGCGGATCACACTGCCGTCCATCCGATGGGGCCTCACCTACGGGATCGTCTTGACGATCGCCCGCACGCTCGGTGAATACGGCGCCGTCCTTATCGTGTCGTCGAACCTGCCTGGGCAGTCTCAGACGTTGACGTTGCTGGTAGCCGACCGCTACAACCGCGGCGCTGAATATGGCGCGTACGCCATTTCGACGCTGTTGATGGCGGTCTCCGTGGTGGTCCTGATCGTCCAGGTGATTCTCGATGCTCGCCGTAAACGAGCGACCAAGCAGGCCTGACAGGGAGGCTTGAACTGATGACTGACGCGATCACCGTGCGCGGCGCCAACAAACGGTACGGCGACTTCGTCGCATTGGACAACGTCGACTTCGACGTGCCGGCCGGCTCACTGACGGCACTGCTGGGCCCCAGCGGTTCGGGTAAGTCGACCCTGTTGCGCGCCATCGCCGGACTCGATCAACCGGACACCGGAACCATCACGATCAACGGCCGCGACGTCACCCGGCTCCCGCCGCAGCGACGCGGTATCGGCTTTGTGTTCCAGCATTATGCGGCCTTCAAGCACTACACCGTTCGGGACAACGTGGCCTTCGGGTTGAAGATCCGCCGGCGGCCCAAGGCCGAGATCGCCGAGAAGGTCGACAACCTGCTCCACGTGGTGGGGCTCAGCGGTTTCCAGACCCGCTATCCCAGCCAGCTCTCCGGCGGTCAGCGCCAGCGCATGGCGCTCGCGCGCGCACTCGCCGTCGACCCCGAGGTGCTGCTGCTCGATGAGCCCTTCGGCGCGCTGGACGCCAAGGTCCGCGAGGATCTGCGGGCGTGGCTACGACGCTTGCACGACGAGGTGCATGTCACCACGGTGCTGGTCACCCACGACCAGGCCGAGGCCCTCGATGTGGCAGACCGGATCGCCGTGCTCAAAGACGGACGCATCGAGCAAGTCGGGTCACCGAGTGCCGTCTACGACACACCGGCGAATGCTTTTGTGATGTCGTTCCTGGGTGCGGTGTCCTCGCTGAATGGCAGCCTGGTTCGCCCGCACGACATTCGGGTCGGCCGCAGACCCGATATGAAGTTCGCCGCCGACGATGGCACCGCCGAATCTCCAGGCGTGGTGCGCGCCACTATCGACCGCGTGGTGATGCTCGGTTTTGAGGTGCGCGTCGAGCTGACCAACGCCGCCACGGGCGGGCCGTTCACCGCTCAGATCACCCGGGGCGATGCCGAGGCGCTGGGCCTGGCGGAGGGCGACACCGTGTACGTCCGCGCCACCCGGGTACCGGCGATCGCCGACGGGGCGTCTGCCCGCAGTGAACCTGGGGCGGACGACCCATCAAAGGACGAGACGACGGTGGGTTCGCCATAGTCGGAATACCGATAAGTCTGGTATCAGAAAAGTCACTGATGCGCAAAGGGATTCGGTTCTCCCAACCTGCCGGGTCCAGGAGTTTCCACGAGCCGGTGTTTGCGTTTCCCTGCAGATCCGGGATGTGACTTGCGGCAAGGAGAATGAGCACTAGGCTCTGCGCATGGCATCCTCGTCGAGTATTCAAAAGCTGCAAGTCAGCGATGAGGGACTTCGTCTGGAAGGTGGCTCATATGAGTCCCTGGCAGGGAAGCTGGCTCCCAACAATGCGCCGACAGGTACCGGGTCGTCAGGGCTCGTGAGCGCAGCGGCGGTAGCCGCCGCCCTCGGCGAGGTAGCCGCGGCCAACATCCGGTGCACATTTCGCGTACAGGCGACGGCCGCCAAACTCCAGGCGGTCGCTAACGGCTACACCGAAAGCGAAGGCAAATCGGTAGCTCAGCTGCAGGCTCTCAAGACACCGGCGGTGTACTAGTTGCCTGCGGCCACACCGCTGCCCACGCTGTCGCAAGTCCAGAACCTGGACACAGGATATCTGTCTGAAGTGGCCGACTATTTCGCGCGCACGGGCAATCTGTGGGATGAGGTGTTCGCCGAGATCCACGAGCGGATTTCGACTCCGGGCGGCACCGCGTGGGAGGGTCAGGCTGCGGCCGCCGCGCAGGAACGCGCCTCCGTCGACGTCGTCAAGGTCCGCGGCGTGGCTTTTCAGTTGCACGGGGCCGCCGGGGTCGCCCGCCGGGGTGACGATCAGTTGCAAGGGTGCAAGGAGGGAGTACTTGAGGCAGTGCGCGAGGTGCGCGCGGCCGGCTTTGATGTGAGTGAGGGTTATTCGGTCACCGACCGTTCTGAGGGCGGGTCAACCGAGTTTCGAGCGCAGCGTGCCGTAGAGGCGCAGGGGCACGCCGCCTTTATCGGTCACCGGGTAGCCGCGTTGGTGGCCTGCGATCAAGAACTCGCCGCCCAAATCGCGGCCGCGACGAAAGGCGTTGACAACCTCACCTTCACGGAGTCACTTGGTGCGGATGACACTGGTGACGAGAAACGCAACGGCGTTCAACTCGTCGATCATCACTTCAAAGACGCGCCGAACCCGGCACCCGATCCACCGCCGGGCGGTTGGAGCAGTGACCCGCTAATGAGGGCCGCCCAGAAAATCGCCTACGGACACGCCGGGACCGACCACATAGCTGATTTTCCGGGGATGACGCGAGATCAGCTCGCCGACTTGGTCTACGGAAAGATGAAAAGGTCCATTGAAAACCCCGGAGGGCTGCGACTCGGAGTCAGTGATAGCGACGGTGCGCCAGTAATCTACGACCCCAAAGATAATGTGATGATTGTTCGAGATCCGAATGCGGCCGACGCCGGCACTGTATTCAAACCAAACCTGAAGAAAGACCCCGACTACGTGAACGACAAGTTTCGCTGGCATGAGCCGTCGTTCAAGCCGGGCCAGCTTGCTGACGGGCCTCCCCTTACCCCCGCCGAACCGTCGGCCGGCCCACCGAGACCGGTCGAAAGTCCCGTGGGACCGCGCCCCGCCGAGCCGCCGGCGCGTCCTGAACCTCCGCCCGGACACGCCGAGCCTGTCAGGCCGGCGCCGGTTGAGCCACCGTCAATACGCCCCGGCCCTGCTTTCGGAGGGGGTGTCGGTGGTGGAATCGGCTTGCCGGGAACAGCACTTGGTCCGGCCCACGAACCGACCGAGTAAGAAAATTCAGGTGGAAAGTAGGGCATGTTCTGTGCAGAGCCAACTTGGAGAGCCATGACCGAGCCTGACCGCGTAGCGATCGACCTGACCGACGAGGAACGCGAGCTCATTGTTCTTGCGCTCAACGAGTATGCCGGGACGGCGCAACACACTTATCAGCTGCTATGCCCGGTTTTGGGGCAGTCGGATGAAAATGACTGGTACCAGCTGACTACCCGGCTAAAAAAGTCCATCAAAAAGAGAGAACCATTGTCCGATTTGGATTGGGCGCGTGCCATGTTTCTAACCGATATTTCCTTCGGCAGCACGCTGGTCGGCTCGGGACTGCGATTCGGCCGTGCCGCCGATGAATACTGGTTCCCGATACTCCGGTCGATCCAGGAGAAAGTTAGCAGCCGCGAGCGGTTTGATCTGCTCGTCCAGAACGCCAGCTATTCATGCGAGTAGCGCACTCACGCTTAGGCGGCGAGGCGCTCGGCTAACGCCTCGTCGAAGCGGTCCAGCACCGTCTCGGCCACCAACCGATGTGCACTCGCGGCGACGCCGAGGCGCTGGGGCTGAAGAGGGCGACACCGTCTACGTGCGAGCGACCCGGGTACCGCCGATCACCGAAGAGGCGAGTGGGGTTAGCACGCCTGGCGCCGGCGAGGACCACGGCACTCTGACGACGGCCCGATTCCGCTCGTCTCCCGTGCTGGACTCTGTCGAGACCTAATGGCGGCCTTGGTAACCGAGCGCGCTGACAGCGGCGTTGACGGTTGCGTCGACGAGCGTGTCGTCCACTGAACCCAGGAGCGGCATCAGCGTACGCAGCAGGAGGGGGCCGGTCAGCAGATCGGAGATCACAGCGGGATGCTGCGGGAGATTGATTTCGCCTCGCGTGGCCGCTCTGGCCAGCATCGCCGCGACCGAGGTTCGCCGTGGTGCCATGAACCGGTCGTAGAACGAGACTGCCAGTGCGTCGTTATCGCGGATTGCCGTCAGGACACCGGCGAGGGCGGCTTGCACGACCGGGTCGGCGAAGAACTGACGCTGGAGCTGCTGCAACAACAACAGATCCTGACGAAGCTCGCCGCTATCTGGCGCGGGGTCGATTCCGAAACGGCTGATGAGCAGCATCACAACCAGCTCGGTGGCGCTGCTTGCCCGGCGGTAGACCGCGGCACGCGTGGTGCCTGCCAGCTTGGCAACCCGATCGATGTTCACGGCGGAATACCCCTCGCCGAGAAGCAGCGCTTGGGTGGCGTTCACGATTGCAGTGTCCAGCGAACTATCTCGGGGACGACCGAAAGCGGCTGGCATCAGGACCTCAACCTATCCGTTTGACTACTTACGATGCACATTGTACCGTAAGTAGTCATGACATCGATTTGGCTTCTCGGCGCTACCGGTCGAGGCGGTCGCGCCGTTGCGAACGCGTTGACCGCCCGCGGGATTCCGGTGGTGTTGCTCGGACGTAACTCAGAGCAGCTTGCGGCGGTCGCGGCCTCGTTGAGCGGCCCCCCGGAAGCAGTGGAAACTCTCGCGATCGCCGGATGGGTGGAGTTGCCTGCACTCATCGCACGACATCGCCCCGGCGTGGTCGTGAACACCGTCGGGCCCTTCACCCGCACCGCGGTACCGCTGGCGCTGGCCTGCCTGAAGGCAGGTACCCACTACGTCGATCTGGCCAACGAGCTGGACGCAGTCCGAGAGTTGCTCGATCTCGATGCCGAGGCGCACGACCGCGGGGTCACCATTGTGACCGGGGCCGGCTTCGGAGTATTGGCCACCGAGGCGCTCGCGATCAAGCTGCGCGGCGAGCGCGAGCCCGCAGTGAAGGCTCAGGTTGCGGCTCTGCCTGCGGTCGAGGGTCTGGGATCGGCGGTCCTGTCAAGCGCCGTGGACGTGCTGGCCTATGGTGGCCGCCGGTACCAAGGTGGACAGCTGGTGCGAAACCGGTTCGGTGCCGATCACATCCGAGTCAGCCTGCCGTCCGGGGGTAGCCGCCAGGCGGTCGGTGTGCCGACCGGCGAGCTCGAAGCCGGGCGTCGGGCATCGGGAGCGGGTGAGGTGGTTGCCTATTCGAGCGAGGTACCCAGCGGACGAATCGCCCGGATGCTGCTGCCCATCATGTCGGTCGTGCTGAGCGTGACCGCTATTCGTCGGCAGGTGCTTCGGCTCATCGAGCATCTTCGTCTGGCCCCACCGGTGTCGCGCGGCGAAGTGTCCTGGGCTTACGCGCGGTTGGAGTGGGCCGACCACAGCAACGCCGAGGCTTGGCTGCGCACCGGTGAAGGCTATGCATTCACCGGCGAGGTGGCGGCGTTGGTCGCCGACGGATTGCGGGAAGGCTCGGTCAGCGCCGGCGCATTCACCCCTGGGGCCCTGTTCGGGCCAACTCTGGCCGTTCGCGCGGGCGCGGAGATTCTGCTGTCCGGAAACAAGAAGGCGATGTCGTGAGCGACACGGTGTGCCAGCGCTCGGAACTACGGATCGCGGCAGCCGACCGCGGCGAGATCGACGCATGGCTGTACCTGCCGGACGGCGCGGCGCCACATCCAACAGTTGTGATGGCGCACGGCATTGGTGGTGTTAAGGCGGGAGGACTCGCGCCATTCGCCGAGCGGTTTGTTGATGCCGGGTTCGCGGCGGTTGTGTTCGACTACCGCCATTGGGGGAGCTCGTCAGGAGAGCCGCGGAACCTGTTGTCCGTGCAGCGCGAGCGGCAGGACTACCGGACCGTACTGTCGTGGGCGCGTCGTCACGACGCACTCGACGCCGATCGCCAATTCATTTGGGGCACATCGTTTGCTGGCATGCATATCGTCGAGCTGGCCGCGACCGAGCCAGGGCTCGCCGGGGCTATCGCACAATGCCCACTGGTCGACGGGCTGGCGGCAGTGATCAATGTGTCAGTTGTCCGGGCGCTGCGTCTGACTGCGACAGCACTCGCCGACATTGTCGGCTCGTGGATGGGTCGCGAGCCACGCTTGGTACCGATCAGCGTGCCTCCCAATGAGTTCGGACTGATCGCCACTGATGACGCCATGACCGGGCTCGATCGGCTCGATCCCGGTGACGGGTCGTGGCCGAACGACATCACGGCGCGGTCGATCATCGACATCACCGTTCATCGGCCGGTGCGAAAAGCGCGTCAGATCAGATGCCCGATTCTGATGGTGGTCGCCGAGCAGGACACCATGGCGCCCACCGCGCCCGCGGTCCAGGTGGCCGCTCGCGCAGTCCGCGGCGAGCTCTACCGAAGCCGCGGCGGACACTACGACGTGTACCAGGGCGGAATGGACCACGCCAATGTGTTACGGGTCGAGGTCGAGTTCCTGCGGCGACAGGTCCGCACATTTGCCTGACGGTCAGGCCGCCATCCGGCGGGAGATCAGCTCATCGAAGCGATCCAGCGCCGTCTCAGCCACCAGTCGGTGTGCGCCCAACGGCGCAGCCATCGGAATCCCTTGCTCTGCCGCGTATTTGGCAACCCGATCGGTCACGAGCCCGGGCGCCAGGAACCACGGTGCGATCACCACTCGGCGGGCGCCGCGGCGCCGCAGTCTGTCGGCCGCCGCTGCCACCGACGGACCGGAACCGGTCGCGAAAGCGGTTGTCGCGCCGACCCACTGGGCTCTTGCCCTGAGCATGCGCGCGACCTGACCGGTGCGTGCGTTAGCCGCCGGATGCGTCGAGCCGATCGCGACTACCAGCACGCCCAGTTCGGGGTCGAGTGTGCTGACTCCCAGCTCGGCCAGCCGCTCGTGCAGCACCGACACCAGCCGGTCGTCCTCACCGAGCACGTCGGCCTGTCGCACGGCGACACCGCATTCGGCGATCTGCCGAGGAATGTCGATGCGGGCGTGATAAGCGTCGGCCAGCAGCAACGGGGTGACCACGGCACCCGGCTCGAGCACGTCAGCCAGGCACGGTGAATTCAACTCGCAGAACGCAACACGCACGCGAAGGCCGGGGCGCAGGTAGCGAATCTGATTGGCGACGGCCCGGGCGTTGGCCGCCGACCGTGGATCTGCGCTGCCATGCGCGGCCAGCACGAGGGTGGTCACGACGCGTGCAACCCGCATTCGGTCTTCGACAGCCCCTGCCAGCGTCCACTGCGTGGATCAGCACCGTCGACTACCTTCGCGGTGCAAGGGGCGCAGCCGATCGACGGATAACCTTCGTAGACAAGCGGATTGACCAGTACATCGTTTTCGTCGATGTAGGCCTGCATGTCATCGTCGGTCCACGCGGCCAACGGGTTGATCTTCACCAGGTGAAAGGCCTCGTCGAAACTGATCAGGGGAGCGTTGGCGCGGGTCGGTGCCTCGACGCGGCGCAGGCCGGTCACCCACGCGGAGTAACCGCGCAGCGCCTTGGACAACGGGGCGACTTTGCGTAGCCGGCAGCATTCGTTGGGCTGGCGGGCGAAGAGGTCCTTGCCAAGCAGCTGGTCCTGCTCTGCGACCGTGTGCTCGGGCGTGACGTTGAGCACGCGCACGTCGTAGACCGCCTCGATCGCGTCGCGGGTGCCGATCGTCTCCACGAAGTGATATCCGGTGTCCAAGAACAGCACTGGAACGCCGGGACGTACTTTGGCGGCCAAGTCGACGAGAACCGCGTCCTGCATATTGGAGGCCACCACGTAGTTGCAGGTCGCCGTAGACCGGGGTCCTCCCACACCGCCGAAGTTCTCGTCGGTCCATTGCAGCAAGTCGGTGGCGCTGCCACCCTCCAGCTCCGCCGCGCCCCGCTCGGCCAGTTCTCGTAATTCGCCCTCCGTCAACCCGTTCGCCTCCTCACTCATCGCAGATCCGCCTCGTCAGCGCGCAGCGCCCAGGTCGCGAAGCGTTCGCCCGTATCACGGTGCTTGATGAAGTTGCGCACCACCCGGTCGATGTAATCGCCGAGCTCGTCGCTGGTGACCTTGTGCTGACGCAGTTTTCGGCCAAAGCCACTGTCCAGGCCCAAGCTGCCACCCAGATGCACTTGAAATCCCTCGACCGAGCCGCCGTGGCCGTCGTCGACCATCTGGCCCTTGAAGCCGATGTCGGCGATCTGGATGCGGGCACACGAGTTGGGGCAGCCGTTGATGTTGACCGTGACCGGTACGTCTAGTTGGGCGTTGATGTCCTCGAGCCGGCGCTCCAGCTCGGGCACCAGCACCTGGGAACGCCCACGCGTTTCGGCGAAGGACAGCTTGCAGTACTCGATGCCGGTGCAGGACATCAGGTTTCGACGCCAGTGCGACGGCCGCGACGGCAGCCCAAGCCCGTCCAGGCCGGCGATCAGCTCGTCGAGCTTGTCGTCGGGAACATCCAGGATGACCAGCTTCTGGTATGGGGTGAATCGGATCCGCTGCGACCCGGCTTGCTCGGCCAGGTCGGTCACCGCGGACAGGATGGTGCCCGACACCCGCCCGGCAATCGGTGCGACCCCGACGGCGTTGAGCCCGTTCTTCAGCCGCTGCACGCCGACATGGTCGATCGGCTGCTTGACGGGTTCGGGGGCCGGACCGTCGATGAGTTTCCGTTTGAGGTACTCGGTTTCGAGCACCTCGCGGAATTTCTCGATGCCCCAGTCCTTGATCAGGAATTTCATCCGGGCCTTGGAGCGCAATCGTCGGTAGCCGTAATCACGGAACACCGAGGTGACGGCCTCCCAGACGTCGGGTACCTCCTCGAGCGGCACCCAGGCGCCGACCCGTTGAGCCAGCATCGGGTTGGTGGAAAGGCCGCCACCCACCCACAGATCCAGACCGGGTCCGTGCTCGGGGTGGTTGACCCCGATGAACGCGACGTCGTTGATTTCGTGCGCAACGTCCTGCAGACCCGAGATCGCGGTCTTGTACTTGCGAGGCAGGTTGGAGAACTCCGGGTTGCCGATGTAGCGGCGCACGATCTCCTGCACGGCCCAGGTCGGGTCGAGAACCTCGTCGAGCGACTCGCCGGCAAGCGGTGAGCCCAGGACTACACGCGGGCAGTCGCCGCACGCCTCGGTGGTCTGCAGCCCGACCGCGGCCAGTCGTTCCCAGATCTCGGGGACCTTCTCGATCTCGATCCAGTGGTACTGCACGTTTTCGCGGTCGGAGATGTCGGCGGTGTCCCGAGCGAACTCGGTGGAAATCTGGCCGAGCGTGCGCAGCGCCGCGGTGCTCAGTGCCCCGCCGTCGCAGCGCACCCGCATCATGAAGTACTTCGCTTCGAGCAGATCGGCATTCTCGTCGCCGGTGAAGCTGCCGTCGTAACCCTGCTCACGCTGGGTGTAGAGGCCCATCCAGCGCATCCGGCCGCGTAGGTCGTTTTTGTCGATGCTGTCGAAGCCGGCTTTGGCGTAATGGTTGAGGATTCGGTCGCGCACATTGAGCGCGTCGTCATCCTGTTTGAATTGCTCGTTGGGATTGAGCGGCTCGCGCTCACCAAGCGCCCACTGGCCTTCGGTGCGGCCATTGGCGGGGCGGGGGGAAGTCATTCGGCATTCTCCTTGTGGAGTAGCCGGCCTGGAACGCGCGAATCACCGGTTGCTGTCCCGGCGGCGCAGATCCGGGAGCCAGCTGAAATACAGGTGGGCGGGTCTACGGCATCAAGCCAGACAGCGACAGCTGCAGACACGCTTGAAATCGATGTGCCGGCGCGCCACCAGCGCGATGTCGAAAGGGCTGCGGTGGGCGGTGGTCACTCGGCCATTGTGCCACGGATGTCGCGAACGGTTGCTACCAGGGTGGAATTTCTCTCACAGTGAGCAAAACTACGTGGCAACCCTGGGATGCGGCGCACACGTCACCGAGAGTTGGCTGGAAGCCGGGACTGGGGAATATTGGCAGCCATGACGGCAAGTTCTGCGCCCGCCGCCCTTCCCGATGTGCAACTGAGCCCGGGCCCGTTCGGCATCTACGTGCACGTGCCGTTCTGCTTCACCCGCTGCGGCTACTGCGACTTCAACACCTATACCCCCGCTGAGCTGGGCGGAGTTAACCCCGATGCATGGCTGCTGGTGTTGCGGTCTGAGCTCGAGCTGGCGGCCGCGCGGCTGGACGCGCCGCCGGTGCAGACCGTGTTCGTCGGGGGCGGAACACCGTCGTTGTTGGGCGGTGCGCGGCTGGCCACGGTGCTGGATGCGGTACGCGACAACTTCGAGCTGGCATCCGACGCCGAGGTCACCACCGAGGCCAACCCGGAGTCGGCATGGCCGGACTTTTTTGCCGCCGCCCGCGCGGCCGGCTTCACGAGGGTGTCGCTGGGGATGCAGTCGGTGTCACCACGGGTGCTGGGCGTTCTCGACCGGATCCACACGCCGAATCGGTCGGCGGCGGCGGCCCGCGAGGCGCTCGCCGAGGGATTCGAACACGTCAGCCTCGACCTCATCTACGGCACCCCCGGGGAGTCCGACGACGACCTGCTGCGTTCGGTCGACACAGCGATCGACACTGGCGTCGATCACGTATCCGCCTATGCGCTGGTGGTCGAGGAGGGCACCGCGTTGGCGCGACGGGTCCGCAGCGGCGAGCTCGTGGCTCCCGACGACGACGTGCTGGCGCATCGCTACGAGCTGGTCGACGAGCAGCTGTCGGTGGCCGGCCTCGAGTGGTACGAGGTGTCCAACTGGAGTCGGGCGGGTGGGCAGTGCCGACACAATCTGGGGTACTGGGACGGCGGACAGTGGTGGGGTGCCGGTCCGGGCGCGCACAGTTTTGTCGGTACGACGCGCTGGTGGAATGTCAAGCACCCCAACACTTATGCTCAGATCCTCGATGACGCGACGTTGCCGGTCGCCGGTTTCGAGGAGCTGAATGCGCACAGCCGCCACACCGAGGATGTCATGCTGAGAATCCGCCTGCGTCAAGGCCTTTCGCTGGATCTGCTCGACGACGCCGAACGCGAGCGTGCTGCCATCGCCGTCAACGACGGCTTGCTGACGTCTGAAGGTCAGCGCCTGGTGCTCACCGACCGGGGACGGTTACTGGCCGACGGCGTCGTCCGCATGCTGCTGGGTTAGAAGGGCGGTGGATCGTAACCCGCCGCGCGTTGTCGGCGCTGTTTGATAAGGCGCTCTTTGGCGAGCTGTTGTTCGTTAGTCCGTCGCTCCGAAGTTATGTGATAGCGGCGATCTTGTGCCCGCGTACGTTCCCGACGTGGCATCATCAATCCCTTTGTAAATCTTGGCGATTCAGCCAACTGCGCGACCTTCAGCTCTCCGGTTGGCGTGGCCAGCACTGGGAAGAAAATGCTGCCTCCGGGGGTAGTCGTGTAGGTGTGGCCGCTCGGCGCGGTCCACTCCACGGTGCCATCTGCTAGCTGACGGTCCGACCAACCGCCAGTGCCGGTGTAGAAGGTCTTCAGCAAGTGGTGATAGCGGCACAGCAGCTTCAGATTCGACGCGTGGGTAAGGCCCAACGGAAATGGCACGGTGTGATCAAGATCGCAAACTTCAGCCGGCTGATCGCATCCGGGGAATCGACACGTCAAATCCCGACAGCGCACGAATTCAGCCAACGCCGTCGAAGGTCGATAGCCTCGCTCGGACCTGGTCGACGGCATCACCACTGGCTTGATCTTCGCGGTTGTGGCCATGTCGCGCAAAGTGGCTGAAGCTAGGGGCCCAAAGTTCGGCAGGTAACCGGGCGATTGAGAGTCGCCGCTGATCGTCGCCTGCTCGGCCAAGACATGAATGACTACGTCGGTGGCCGGGCGTCGTTGCGCTGCCGAGCAGTCCGGCGACCCGCATTCACAACGCATCGCCGTCAGCCCGGCAACCAATGTGGCCAAGGCGTCTGCCCGACGTTGTTGTTTGGTTCGCGGATCTGCCGCGCAGACGGTTCCAGCAAGCGCGTCGAGCTTCTGATCTAAGGCCGCGCCGTCGTGGGCGTGCAGCTGCGCCCAACCTCCGGCCAATCCGGCGTCCGTGGGCGCAACTTCGACATAGCGATTCTCGGTGCGCTCGTCCGGAACTCGCTTGCCGGCGGGATCGAACCGCATGACCCACATATCGATGCGTTCGACAAGCTTTGGGGCGGACAGCCGCATCCACTTCGGCGCGTGCCTGGCGATGGCCGCATCCAGCTTGGCGATCAAGACCGGGTCGTCCACCAGCTCGGTGCGAGATACGACCGCAGCCATCATCCGGAAGTCGATTAGTCCTCGCGCGAAAACCTCGGCGACGCGGGGCAGTCGCTCGCGCAAAGCGATCGCGTAGCGCAACCGGCCCCGCGCCCGGCCCCGACTAATACTCAGGGCCGCGCCAACTTCAGCGACGACGTTCTCATGGCCGTCGACGGCCCAGTTCTGGCGATCGACATCGTCCTCGGGTGCACGACGCGCGTACAACTCACCGATCGCCGCCAACTCGCGAGCACACATCGCGTTCTGCCGGCGCGCCGCGGCGGTGATGGCATCCACCACGCCGGCGTCGTCCACACCAACAAAGGCCGCAGCGGCCTGAGGTGATGTATCGCAGTCGAACATATTTTCGATTATAGTGCAGCGGCCGACAGCTTCCGGCCGCTGCGCTCAGAAGCACACGACGCTGCGGGCGCCGTGCCCGGCGGCCATGTCGGTGAACGCCGCCTCGACGTCGTCGAGGCGGATGCGTCGCGTGACCAACGCCTCGAGGTCGAGTAGACCGCGGCGGGCCAGGTCGGCCAACACCGGGATATCGCGCGGAGGGTCGCTGGCGCCGTACACGCTGCCCTGAATTGTCTTGCCGTCGACCATCAATGAGAGCGCTGGAAACGTCACCGACTCCTCGATGCCCGCGGCCCCCACCAGGGTGACCTTGCCGCCGCGGCGGGTGGCGTCGTAAGCCGCGCGAATCGTGGCGGGCTTGCCCACGACTTCGATGCCGTGATCGACGCCGGCCCCGCCGGTGCGGTCGCGCACCGCGGTGGCCAAGTCGCCCTCGCTCGCATCGATCGTGTCGGTCGCGCCGTTGTCGGTCGCGGCCGGAAGTTGGGCGGCCACCCGGTCTGCGGCGATGATCGGTGCCGCACCGGCCAGGCGAGCCCCTTGGATCGCAGCCAAACCTACACCGCCGCAACCGATTACCAGCACGCTCTCGCCCGGGCGGACGGCCGCCGTGCGCATCACGGCGCCGACGCCGGTCGTCAGACCGCAACCCAGCAATGCCGCATGATCCAGCGGCAGCGACTCGTCGACCGCCACCACCGCCG
>JAFAID010000125.1 GCA_019236925.1 Mycobacterium sp.
ACGGGGTGGCTTCGTCATCACGTGAGGTCGACACCGTGCACGCCAACACGAAGATCAACGCCGCACAGACCGCAAAGGTCCAAAAGATGGACCGCCATGACCAGAAGTGCAGTAGCGCACCGGATCCGAGCATGCCTATCACGGCGCCGGAGCCCGCGACACCCGCCCAAATGCCGGTGGCCTTTGCGCGCTCGTCCTCGCGGTAAGTGGCCGTCAACAGCGACAGGGTGGCGGGCATGATGAATGCCGCCCCGACCCCGGCCAGACCGCGGGCGGCGATGAGTTGCCACGGACTGGTGAACACCGTCGACGCCAGCGAAGCGATCGCGAATGTGGCCAGGCCGATAAGGAAGGCGCCGCGGCGGCCGTACCGGTCGCCGATCGCCCCGGCGGGCAACAGCAGGCAAGCCAGTGCGACCGAGTAGCAGTCCACTATCCAGGTCAGCTGCGTCTGCGTCGCCGAGGTGGCCACTGCGATGTCGCCGAGCGCGGTGTTCAGCGCCACCATCGACGCGATCACCAGGGTCACGCCCATGCAGGCCACGACCATCGTCCAGATTCGGGCCCGGTTCGAACCGAGTGGGGCGGGCGCTTGAGTACGCTGGTCAGACCGGGCGTAGGTATTGACCATAGCGATGCGTCTCCTTTCGGGGACGGGTCACTTTCGAGACTAACAGTCTCGTACATAGACGGATAGTCTTGCTGGTAAACGGGAGGTGGTCTATATCACCGATAAGACCGATCCGCGGCCGGCGCGTTCTCGGGCTCGGTTGCTGGAAGCCGCCACCGCGCTGCTTCGCTCCGGTGGTCCAAGCGCTGTGACCGTCGATGCGGTCACACGTGGTGCCAATGTAGCCCGGGCCACGCTGTATCGCCACTTCCCGAGCGGAAACGATTTGCTTGCAGCGGCTTTCAACAGCCTGATACCGCCGGCGCCGATGCCGTCCGACACCGGCCCGCTGCGCGACCGGCTCATTGCGGTCGTGCTGGCATTTGGACAATCGATCGCCGAGTCCGCGGGCATGCTGACCGCGATGAGTTGGCTGGCGCTGGGGCGGGACTTGGAACAGTTGCCAGAATCTCGTCACACCCGCACTGCCGACAGCCCGGCGATCAGCACCCTGCGCGAACGCATCGCCGACCAGTACGCAGCACCGTTCGATGCCATTTTCGACAGCCCTGAGGCCGCCGAGCTGGGCGAGATCGACCGCTCCCGGGCGATCGCACTGCTGATGGGCCCGGTGGTGCTGGGCCGTCTGTCAACCCTTCCCGACTTCGACTACGGCGAATGTGCGCGGGCCGCCGTCGACGGCTTCTTGTATGTGCAACGCACGCAGAACCGGTCGGTTAACGAAGTTCGTAACGAATCGGCAGGTGCTTGAGACCGCCGACGAAGGTCGTGGCGATCAGCTCCGGGTTTCCGTTCAGCTCAATGGATTTGAGCCGCGGTAGCAGCTCGGCGAAGAAACTGTTCACCTCCATACGCGCCAACGCGGCACCCAGGCAGAAATGCACGCCGTACCCGAATCCCAAGTGTTTGTTCGGATCACGGCCGACGTCGAAGCGAAACGGATCGTCGAACACGTCTTCGTCACGGTTGGCCGAGACGTAGGACAGATACACCGCCTCGCCCTTGGCGATCGGCACCCCGCGCACCGTGGTGTCCGCGGTGGCGGTCCGCATGAATTCCTTAACCGGAGTCACCCAGCGGATCATTTCCTCAGTGGCCAGCGGCATCAAATCGAGGTTGTCGCACAGGCGCTTTCGCTGGTCTGGGTTCTCGATCAGCGCCTGCAGACCTCCGGCGATCGTCGCGCTGGTGGTGTCGTGTCCGGCGGTGGCGATGATGACGTAGTAGGACGCGGTGTCGACGTCGGATAGCGGCTCGCCGTCGATGCAGGCATTGGCGATCGCCGACGCCAGGTCGGCAGTCGGCTGCGCGCGGCGCGACGCGGTGAGCGCGTTGAAGTAGCCAAAGAACTCGAGCAGCACCTGGAGTTGCTCTTCGAGGCTGGCGCCGCGCTTGAACTCCTCGTCGTCTCCGCCGAACAGTTCCTGGGTCAGCGTGAGCATGCGGGGAAAGTCCGATTCCGGCAGGCCCAGCAGCGACATGATCACGTACAGCGGGTAATTGACGGCGACCTCCTGGACGAAGTCGCACACCCGGTACCCACTGCCCCCGGCTTCCATCTTGTCGACATAGATCTTCGCCAGCTCGTCGGTGCGGACCTTCAGCGCCCGCATCGCCTTGGGCCGAAACCAGTCCGCGCCGATCGCGCGCACCACCCGATGCTGCGGGTCGTCCATGTGGATCAGCGTGCGCAGTCCCATTCCGGCGTCCAGCTGGGCGCGGGCCATATCGTCGGCGTCAGCGGTGGCCAGCAGCGGTCGCGGCTCGTTGATGAAAAGGTCATTGGCGCGCTCGATCTCCATGACGTCGGCGTGCTTGGTGATCGCCCAGAACGGCCGGTAGGGCGGGCAGTCGACCAGGGACACCGGTGCGTGGGCGCGCAGGTGGGTCAGCGCCGCATGCAGCCGCGGCTCGTCGGCAAAGGATGTCGGATCGACGAATACCTTCGCAGCCTCGTCAATGATTGGTGTGCTCATCGGCCTTGTTCGGGCTGGTGCAGACAAATTTTTGACAGGTGTCAAATTGAGTGTAAGTGATCGGCGATCCGTAGGCTGTGATTTCGTGCCGATCCGATCGTCTCGTCCGCGACGAGCCTGCGCCGCCTTAGTGGTGGCGATCGCGGTCGCGGCATGTGGCCAGGGCGGCATCGCATCGAAGAAGTCCGAGCCGGCTTATGCCGGCCCACTGGATGCCGGTGTCGTGCGCACATCGATGGGCCTGATGCGCGGCATGGTCGCCGCGGATTACCGGCTGTTCCAAGGCATTCCGTATGCCTTACCACCGGTGGGCCCGCTGCGGTGGCTGCCCCCACAGCCGGCGGCGAAGTGGTCGGGGACGCTGGACGCCAGCAAACCGGGGCCGCAGTGCATGCAAGACACCGGACCCGACCCGTACGTGGGCAAGCCGACCAGCGAAAACTGCCTGACCCTCAACGTGTGGACGCCGCCGCGCGGACGCGACACCGGTAAGCGCCCGGTGATGGTGTGGATCCATGGCGGGGGCTTCGTCAACGGCAGCGGCGACATCTACCACGCGCGTTGGCTGGCCGCGAGGGGCCACATCGTCGTGGTCACGATCAACTACCGGCTGGGGGCGCTGGGATTCCTGGCCCACCCGTCGCTCGGCCCGCCGGGTGACGTCGGAAACTACGGGCTCGCCGACCAGCAGGCCGCGTTGCGTTGGGTCCGCGACCACATCGCCGATTTCGGCGGCGATCCGCGCAAAGTGACGATCGCCGGCGAATCCGCGGGTGGTATGTCGGTGTGCGATCACCTGGTGGCGCCCGGGTCGGCGGGGCTGTTCCGCGCGGCGATCATCCAAAGCGCGCCGTGCCAGTCGCAAGCCGACTTGGCGACCGGGCAGCGCCGCAGTGTGGATTACGCGGCGTCCACGGGGTGCCACAATCCCGCCAGCACGGCGGCATGTTTGCGTGCGCTGCCGGCGACCGCGCTTGATCATCCGCCCTGGTATGTCTTCATCGGGGATGCCGATGCGCTCTCTGGCCCGGTCACCGCGACACCGCTGTTGCCGGACGGCCCGGTCGCGGCATTCGCCGCCGGTAGGGCGGCCCGGGTTCCGGTGATGATCGGCGTCAACCACGACGAGTTCACCTTGTTCGCGGCGCTGCGGTACTTGAAGTTGGGCCGGGGCGTCCGGGCTGCCGAGTACCCACACTTGCTCGCGGACATCTTCGGCGCCGACGGGGCCCCGGTGCTGGCGCACTATCCGCTTGATCGCTACGGCGGGGACGCGTCGCTTGCCTACTCGGCGGCGGTCACTGACGGTGTCTTCTCTTGCGCCGCAGACCGATTGGCCGACTCGCTGAGCCAAGGCGCACCGGTGTACACCTACGAGTTCGACGACCCTCATGCACCCGCACCGAATCCATTGCGGCAGGCTCCGTTTCCCATCGGCGCCAGCCACTCGTTGGAGCTGCGGTACCTGTTCACCGTCGGTGGCACACCGCGGATGGATCCTGGACAGCGGATGCTGTCCGACCAGATGATCAGCTACTGGAGCCATTTCGTCACCAACGGCGCACCGAAGGCCACCGGCCTGCCCGGCTGGCCGACCAAAGGCGGCGATCCCGACCACAATTTCTGGATGTCGTTGCGCCCTGGCGGCAGCAGGGTGATCACCAACTTCGAGGAAATACACCAGTGCCCGTTCTGGGCATCGTTGAAGGGCAGGTCGTGAGCACGCCGGAGCCGGGCGTGTTCGCCGAAGATTGGTTGACGGCCTGGAACCGCCATGACGTCGACGCGGTGCTGGCACATTTTCACGACGATGTCGTCTTCAGCTCACCGGTTGCGGCCTGGGTGATGCCGGATTCCAAAGGGGTGGTGCGCGGTAAGGCTGCCTTGCGCGAATACTGGAACGCCGCACTGAAGACCATGCCCGATCTTCACTTCGACATCGTCGGTATCTATCAAGGTGAGTCGGTCCTGGTGGTCAATTACCGCAACCAGAGCGGCGCCCTGGTGAACGAAGTGCTCGAGTTCGACGGCGGGCTCGTGCGCCGCGGGCACGGGACTTACTTGTTGCGCAACTAGTTAACCGGCGTGACCCAGGTGGTGATGTCGGCATGCACGACCTCGGTGCCACTGCGGTCGGTCACCGAGACCGGCACGACGAGCTCGACGCCGTCGGTGATCTGCGTGAAATCCGGCACGTCCAGTTGAGCCCGTGCCCGCAGCGATGTGGAGGCCTTCTCCAGGTACTGCACCGTCATCGCCTTCGGTATCCAGCGATGGCTGCGCGGCACGGTGGCCTCCATCAGCATCCCCATCGCCACCTCGGCGGCATTGCAGGCTGCGATCGCGTGCACGGTGTGCAAGTGGTTATAGACCATGAACCACTTGGGCACCCGCACCTCTGCCAGGCCCGGCTCCATCCGCACCACGTGTGGCAGCACCGACGCGAAGTACGGAACCCGCGCCATCGCCGCCACCGAGAAGAGCCGCGTGCCACCGGGACGGCCGGAAAGCCGCCGCCATGCCGCGTATGTGCTGGTCGGACCCGTCATGCCGACATATCTTACTCTGGAGTAAGGAGATGCCGGCCGCGCCCGTGCCGCCCTGGCGCTGCCCGCGCCGACGCCGCTGATCAGCCGGACTGGTCGTCTGGTCGTTGGGATTTGGCCGATACCGGGATCTAGGGCATACTGTTCGGGTTGCCTTGCGCCGGGTTTGCGCCTGGTCGGGCATACGACCGGCGCCCAAACGGGCGCGTCCGGTCCCATCCTTGGAGCGCGACGAATTTCGAACGCGGACCAGGCTGCGTGCGGGCAACACACCCGACCGCGGGGGCCGGTGGACCACGACAGGTAAACAGCGGCGCAACATGCGGGCGCGGACGCCAGATTCATTCTGGCCATCGGCGCCCAACGGAACACCGGGTCCGGACACTGGAAGTGAGGTAGGAGAAGCGTGGCGGGACAGAAGATCCGCATCAGGCTCAAGGCCTACGACCACGAGGCGATTGACGCCTCGGCGCGCAAGATCGTCGAGACGGTTGTCCGTACCGGCGCCAGCGTGGTCGGTCCGGTGCCGCTGCCCACTGAGAAGAACGTGTATTGCGTCATTCGCTCACCGCATAAGTACAAGGACTCGCGGGAGCACTTCGAAATGCGCACGCACAAACGGCTGATCGACATCCTCGACCCGACACCGAAGACCGTTGACGCGCTGATGCGCATCGATCTGCCTGCCAGCGTCGACGTCAACATCCAGTAGGAGACCTGCGAGCAATGGCGAGAAAGGGCATTCTGGGCACCAAGCTGGGTATGACGCAGGTGTTCGACGAGAACAACCGCGTTGTGCCGGTGACGGTGGTCAAAGCCGGGCCGAACGTGGTGACCCGAATCCGCACACCCGAGCAAGACGGATACAGCGCGGTGCAGCTGGCCTACGGCGAGATCAGTCCCCGTAAGGTCAACAAGCCGCTGGGCGGTCAGTACGCCGCCGCCGGTGTCAACCCGCGTCGGCACCTGGCCGAGTTGCGTCTCGACGATGCCGAGGCGGCAGGCGATTACCAGGTGGGTCAGGAGCTGACGGCCGAGATCTTCTCCGCCGGAACCTATGTCGATGTGACCGGCACCTCGAAAGGTAAGGGTTTCGCCGGAACCATGAAGCGGCACGGCTTCCGCGGACAGGGCGCCAGCCACGGTGCTCAGGCGGTGCACCGTCGTCCCGGCTCCATCGGCGGCTGCGCCACCCCGGCGCGGGTGTTCAAGGGCACTCGCATGGCCGGCCGGATGGGTAACGACCGGGTCACCATGCAGAACCTCTTGGTGCATAAGGTCGATGCCGAGAACGGCGTGCTGCTGATCAAGGGTGCCGTGCCCGGCCGCACAGGTGGACTCGTCATGGTCCGTAGCGCGATCAAACGAGGTGAGAAGTAATGGCTACCCAGAAGACCGAAAAGGCCGAGCAGGCTGGGAAGACCCAGAAGATTGACGTCAAGACACCGGCCGGCAAGACCGAAGGCTCGGTTGACTTGCCGGCCGAGCTGTTCGACGCACCCGCGAATATCGCGTTGATGCACCAGGTGGTGACCGCGCAGCGGGCCGCGGCCCGGCAGGGTACGCACTCGACCAAGACCCGCGGTGAGGTTCGCGGTGGTGGCCGGAAGCCGTACCGGCAGAAGGGCACCGGGCGTGCCCGCCAAGGCTCGACGCGCGCTCCGCAGTTCACCGGCGGTGGCGTCGTGCACGGTCCCACGCCCCGCGACTACAGCCAGCGCACTCCGAAAAAGATGATCGCCGCTGCACTGCGCGGCGCGTTGTCGGACCGGGCACGCAATGGCCGCATCCACGCGATCACCGAATTGGTGTCGGGGCAGACGCCGTCGACCAAGAGCGCCAGGGCTTTTCTGGGCACGCTGACCGACCGCAAGCAAGTGCTGGTGGTCATCGGACGCAGCGACGAGACCGGTGCCAAGAGTGTGCGCAACCTGCCTGGTGTGCACATCCTGGCGCCGGACCAGCTCAACACATATGACGTGCTGCGTGCGGACGACGTGGTGTTTTCCGTTGAGGCGCTCAACGCCTACATCGCGGCCAACACGAAGACCGCCGAGGAGGTTTCGGCCTGATGGCGACAGTCACTGACCCCCGCGACATCATTCTGGCCCCGGTTATCTCGGAGAAGTCCTACGGCCTGATCGACGACAACGTGTACACGTTCCTGGTGCACCCCGATTCGAACAAGACGCAGATCAAAATCGCGATCGAGAAGATTTTTTCGGTCAAGGTGGCGGCGGTGAACACCGCCAACCGCCAGGGCAAGCGCAAGCGCACCAGGACCGGGTACGGCAAGCGGAAGAACACCAAGCGCGCCATCGTGACGCTGGCGCCCGGCAGCAAGCCGATCGACCTGTTCGGGGCACCGGCGTAGCCGAGGATAGAAAGACTTAACAGACATGGGAATTCGCAAGTACAAGCCGACGACTCCGGGTCGCCGCGGTGCCAGCGTCTCCGATTTTGCCGAGATCACTCGCTCCACTCCGGAGAAGTCGTTGGTCCGACCGCTGCACGGGCGTGGTGGACGCAACGCGCACGGCCGGATCACGACTCGCCACCAGGGTGGCGGGCACAAGCGTGCCTACCGGGTGATCGACTTTCGCCGTAACGACAAAGACGGCGTCAACGCGAAGGTCGCGCACATCGAGTACGACCCGAACCGCACCGCGAACATCGCGCTGCTGCACTACTTGGACGGCGAAAAGCGTTACATCATTGCGCCGCATGGTCTCTCGCAGGGCGACGTGGTGGAGTCCGGCGCCAACGCCGATATCAAGCCGGGCAATAACCTGCCGCTGCGCAATATTCCGGCCGGTACCTTGATCCACGCCGTGGAGCTGCGGCCGGATGGGGGAGCCAAGCTCGCTCGCTCGGCCGGTTCGAGCATCCAATTGCTCGGCAAGGAAGGGACTTACGCCTCGCTGCGGATGCCCAGCGGCGAGATCCGTCGCGTCGACGTCCGCTGCCGCGCCACCGTTGGCGAGGTCGGCAACGCCGAGCAGGCCAACATCAACTGGGGTAAGGCCGGGCGGATGCGCTGGAAGGGCAAGCGGCCGTCGGTGCGCGGTGTGGTGATGAACCCGGTGGACCACCCGCACGGCGGTGGTGAGGGCAAGACTTCCGGTGGTCGTCACCCGGTGAGCCCATGGGGCAAGCCCGAGGGGCGTACCCGCAGGACCCACAAGACCAGCGACAAGCTCATCGTCCGGCGCCGGCGCACCGGCAAGAAGCACGCGCGCTAGGAAGTCGAGGAGTAGCAAATGCCACGCAGCCTGAAGAAGGGCCCGTTCGTCGACGACCATCTGTTGAAGAAGGTCGACGTGCAGAACGAGAAGAACACCAAGCAGGTCATCAAGACCTGGTCGCGCCGGTCGACCATCATCCCCGACTTCATCGGTCACACGTTTGCCGTCCACGACGGCCGCAAGCACGTGCCGGTGTTCATTACCGAGTCGATGGTGGGCCACAAGCTGGGTGAGTTCGCGCCGACACGCACCTTCAAGGGACACATCAAAGACGACCGGAAGGCCAAGCGGCGATGAGCGCCCCGACTGAATTTCCTTCTGCGGTAGCCAAGGCACGGTTCGTGCGGGTATCGCCGACCAAGGCGCGCCGGGTGATCAACCTGGTGCGCGGCAAGTCGGTGTCAGAGGCGCTGGACATCCTGCGCTGGGCGCCGCAAGCGGCGAGCCTGCCGGTGGCCAAGGTCATCGCGAGCGCGGCGGCCAACGCCCAGAACAACAACGGCTTGGACCCGGCGACGCTGGTGGTGGCCTCCGTCTCCGCCGACGACGGGCCGACCGCCAAGCGGATCCGTCCGCGCGCCCAGGGCCGCGCTTTCCGGATTCGCCGGCGCACCAGCCACATCACCGTGGTGGTGGAAAGCCGGCCGACCAAGGACGTGCGCGGTTCACAATCGGCGAGCACGGCTCGCGCGCGCCGCGCGCAGGCCAGTAAGGCCGCCGCCACGAAGGCACCGGCCAAGAAGGCGACTGCAACGGCCGAGAAGGTAACGGCTGAGAAGGCAACAGCTGAGAAGGCGCCGGCCAAGAAGGCTGCCGCCGAGAAAGCGCCGGCCAAGAAGGCTGCCGACGAGAAGGCGCCGGCCAAGAAGGCGCCCGCAAAGAAGGCATCCGCCGCGAAGTCCACTGGGACTGACGCGACTTCGGAAGCGAAGGGAGGCTCGCAGTAGTGGGCCAGAAGATCAATCCACACGGATTCCGCCTCGGTATCACGACCGACTGGAAGTCCCGGTGGTATGCGGACAAGCAGTATGCGGAGTACGTCAAGGAGGACGTGGCGATCCGCCGGCTGCTGTCCAGCGGTTTGGAACGCGCCGGCATCGCCGACGTGGAGATCGAGCGCACCCGCGACCGAGTTCGGGTGGACATCCACACCGCCCGGCCGGGTATTGTCATCGGCCGCCGCGGCACCGAGGCCGACCGCATTCGCGCCGACCTGGAAAAGCTGACCAAAAAGCAGGTCCAGCTCAACATCCTCGAGGTT
>JAFAID010000362.1 GCA_019236925.1 Mycobacterium sp.
CGGGTACACGCCCGCCTTCGCATATGCCGCTGCTGTAGTGACCGATCTCGGTGGTCCGATGTCGCACGCGGCTGTGGTAGCACGAGAATTCGGCGTTCCGTGCGTTGTCAACGCCAACGGCGCCTCGAGGCGGCTTCCGGAGGGATCGGTTGTCGAAGTGGACGGCGCCACTGGCGAGATCCGCGTCATCGAGCTTGGTCCTCATCGCAGATCGGCGTCCACCGCCACCGGGAGTTCCGGGGTTAGCCCGACGTCGCGCGCCGTTAGCCCACCAGAAGGCGATGATCCCGCAATCGCGACCTGACGGAAGCTCGGCGCCGGACGGTGAGGGCCAGCCCACAAGCGCGAGCACGGCGCTCGGCGGGCGCAGGCCTTCAGTTATCCGTTTGCCTTCCTGCCTTTAGCAAATCGCTCACCGCCGGTCCGCTTGCGTGCCTTGCTGATCCTGAGTGACGGCGCAACCAGGCCACCGGATGCGGGGCCCACCAATTGGCGCGGCCCAACACGTGCATAAACGCGGGTACCAGCAGCATGCGCACCAGGGTGGCGTCCATCAGCACCGCCGACGTGAGACCGAGGCCAAACATCCGCACGATGGAGACTTGGCCGGCGATCAGCGCCGCGAACGAAATCGACATCACCAAGGCCGCGGCCGTCACCACACGGCCGACGCGAGCCAGACCCAGGGCGACGCTCTCGTCGTTGTCGGCGCGGGTCCGACCGCTTTGCAGCCAGTACTCGCGGATGCGGGCGATCAGAAACACCTCGTAATCCATCGACAGCCCGAACGCGATGCAGAACAACAACACCGGGATATTCGGCACCAACGTGCCGGTGACGGTGGTACCTAGCCCGCCGAGGTGGCCGTCCTGGAACACCCAGACCAGCGCGCCGAACGCGGCGGTCAGCGATAACACGTTGAGCAGCAACGCCTTCAACGGCAGCACGACGCTGCGAGTCAGCAGAAACAGTTGCACAAAGGTGATAACGGCGATCACCCCCAGCACCATCGGCAGACGAGCGTTGATCGCCGCTGCGCTGTCATGGGTGATTTGAGCGGTCCCCGTCAGCTGGACACGCTCGCCGGCAGGACCCGGCACGGCGTGCAACCTGGCGAGCTGGGTCTCGGATGCCGCGGAGAACAGCGACGCCGTGCTGGCCACGGTCAGGAAGGCACTCCCATCGGCCATCGCGGTGGCCGCGGTGGGCGGTCCCACCCGCACGCCGCCAACGTAGGAGCCCGCAGGTGCCGACACCGAGGCCACGTCGGCGACCCGGGACAGCTGCGCGGCGTAGCGCGCAAGCTCGGCTGTGCCGACATCACTACTACTACATTGGGGGATGACCACGGTCACCGCGGAGGCCGGGTTGCTCGGAAACTCATCGCGTAGCTGGTCACCTACTTGGCGTGCGGAGACCGAACCGGGTAGCACCCGATCGTCCGGGAATCCCCACCGCACGCCCAGGAAGGGCGCGCCCAGCACCAGCAGCAGTGCGATCACCGGAAGGCTGACCAAAACGACCCGGCGCATCACGAACTTCGTCGACCGGTACCAGAAGTTTTGTTGCAACGGCCGGCGCGGCGGGTCCGGCCGACGCAGCAGCCGACGGCCCAGCCGTCGCACGTCCAGCGCATCAATGCGGTCGCCGAGCAGCACGATGGCGGCCGGCGCCACCACCAGCGCCGCAACCGCCGTCAGCGTGACCACGGCAGCGCCGGCGAAGGCGAACGATTTGAGGAAGTACATCGGGAACAGCGCCAGCGCGCCCATCGAGAATCCGACCGTCAGCGCCGAGAACAACACCGTCCGGCCCGCGGTCGCCATCGTGCGGGCCAGCGCTTCGTCGCGGCCCACGCCGTCGGCCCGCTCGTCGCGGAACCGGCTGATGATCAGCAGCGTGTAGTCAAGCGCCAATGCCAGGCCCAGCGCGACGGTGAGGTTCAGCGCGAAAGTCGACACCTCGGTGACCGACGAGACGGCGCGGAGCACCGCGAGCGTGCCCACGACCGCCAACAGGCCCACGGCCACCGGCAACCCGGCCGCCAACAGCCCACCGAACACCCACACCAGCACCAGGAAGCTGAGCGGGACCGCGATGGATTCCATCACCACCAGATCCCGCTTGGTTTGCTCACTGATCTGCACGTAGGCCGCGGCGGGACCGCCGGCGCGGACCGTGACACCCTCATGGGGCACCACCAGCTGCCGAACCAACGCTTTCGCGTGCTCTTGACCCTGGCTGCCACCGCCGGAAATGGCGGCGATAACGAGCCCCGATTTGCCGTCCCTGCTGGTCAGGGGCGCCGCACCGGTCGGTGTGGCCGTCCAGGCCGAACTCACCTCACCGACGGACGGCGACTTGTGCAGCTGATCGACGATATCGGTCGCCACGGACCGTGCCGCGGGGCTGTGGACGCCCCCGTCGGCGGTGATCATGAAGACCAACTGCAGGTCGCCCTGACCGAACTTGTCGGCCAGTAGCCGACCGGCGCGCGACGATTCGGCCGCCGGGTCCTGAAACCCGCCGGCCGACAGGTTTTTTGTGGCCGAAAAGCCGTACCAGCCCGCCCCCACGGCGAAGAGCACCGCCACCGCGACGATCCAGCCGGGCGCGGCGATGGCCAGACGCGCTAAACGGTGCAGCACGGCATTCCTCACTTCGGCGGTCAAAGGTTTTTACCATTTAGGTAACACGTCTGCCCGCCGAAATGTGCCGCGCCACACCCGCCGCGACAGGGGCCAGCCTCCTAGCTGACCCTAATTCTCCAGGGTGTAGCCCATCGGCATCAGCACGCTCTTCTGCTGCGTGAAGTGCTCGACGCCCTCCGGCCCGTTCTCGCGGCCGATGCCGGAGTTCTTGTAGCCGCCGAACGGGCAACACGGATCGAAGGCGTACCAGTTGATCGCGTACGTCCCGGTGCGGATCTTCTCCGAGATCTCGATGCCGCGCGGCACATTGGTGGTCCACACGCTGCCGGCCAAGCCGTATACCGAGTCGTTGGCGATCTTGATCGCGTCCTCCTCGGTGTCGTAGGGGATGATGCTCAGCACCGGCCCAAAGATCTCCTCCTGGGCGATCGTCATCTTGTTGTCGACGTTGGCGAACACCGTGGGCTGCACGAAGAAGCCACTATCCAGGCCTTCGGGGCGGCCACCGCCGCACACCAGCCGCGCGCCCTCCTCAACGCCCTTGGCGATGTAGCCCTCGACGCGGGCGCGCTGCTTCTCCGAGATCAGCGACCCGATCTGGGCGGCCGGGTCCGACGGCGTTCCGACCGGCAGTGCCTGCACGAAAGCGCTGACCGCGTCCACGATTTCGTCGTATCGCGAGCGCGGCGCCAGGATGCGGGTCTGAGCCACGCAGGCCTGACCAGTGTTCATGATCCCGGAGAACACCAGCATCGGGACCGAAGCGGCCAGATCAACGTCGTCGAGGAGGATGGCCGCTGATTTGCCGCCGAGCTCCAGGGTGCACGGCTTGAGCATCTCCGCGGCGCGGCGGCCGATCTCCTTGCCGACACCCGAGCTACCGGTGAACGAGAAGACGTCGATATCGCGATTGGAGGTCAGTGCCTGGCCGGTCTCCACCCCACCGGGTATCACCGAGAGCACACCCTCTGGCAGGCCGGCTTCCGCGAACACCTCCGCCAAAGCGTTTGTGCTCAATGGTGTTTCGGCCGCGGGCTTGAGCACGACCGTGCAACCGGCCAATAGCGCCGGGCCCAGCTTGTTGATCGCCAGGAACAGCGGCACGTTCCACGCCACAATCGCCCCGACCACGCCGAGCGGCTCGCGATGGACGATGGTCTGCCCGTAGCCGCCGTTGCGGACCTCCTGCCATTTGACCTGGTCGACGGCGGGGCCGGCGAAGAAGTTCATCGCCCCGATCCCGCTCATCCACTGCATCGTCTCGACAGAGAGCGGTGGCTGGCCGGTCTCCAGGCCGAGCAGCTTCGTGAAACCGTCCTTGCGCTCCTCCATCAGCTTGAGCGCGTTGGCAATGACGGCCGCGCGGTCTTTCGGCGGCGTCGTGGGCCAAGGACCGCTGTCAAATGCCGCGCGGGCCGCAGCCACCGCGGCGTCCACGTCGGCCGCGGCCGCCATCGGCACCTTGCCGACGTACTCGCCGGTGGCCGGACAGTGCACCTCGATGACTTCAGAGGTCGACGGCTCCGACCACTTGCCGCCGATGAAAAGCTTGTCGTATTCGGTCTTGATGTCGGCCATATTGCGCCGCTCCTCTTGTCCTTTTCTGATCGCGCTGCTCGGTCTATCGTCGCCGGCGGCTATGGCGCCACCCTACCCAAGCAGAATACAAATTAGAACATGTTTCATTATTGCGGCTGAAGGACCAGCACAAGATTGCTCACCATGAACTCCCGTAGCACTGGCACCGACGTCAGCCACCACGCCCATCGAGGGTGGTAGCGGGGGAAAGCGGCGACCAATACACCCGTGCTGTTCGCCCAATCCAGGCCGTCGGCCGCCGATATCGCGAACAACGACGATCCGTAATCGTTCTTCGGCCGATGACCGTGTTTGCGGGTGTAGCGCGCGGCGGCGCGCACTCCGCCCAGATAGTGCGTCAGGCCAGTCTCGTGCCCGCCGAACGGCCCCAGCCAGACGGTGTAGGACAGCACGACCAGCCCGCCCGGCTTGGTGACCCGCAGCATCTCGTTGCCGAGCTGCCAGGGCCGTGGCAGGTGTTCAGCGACATTGGACGACAGGCAGATGTCCACCGAATCATCGGCGAACGGCAGCGCCATGCCCGACGCGCGGACGAACGTCCCCGCTTCACGCGCCAAAACCGGTCCGGCGGCGTGCATTTCACTCGGGTCCGGCTCCACGCCGATGTACCGAAGCCCGGCGGCGGTAAAGGCCGTCGCGAAGTATCCGGGCCCGCCACCGACGTCGAGCAGGTTGCGACCGACCGGGCGTTCGCGGTGGATGCCCTGCCAGAGGTCGCTGACCATGGCCGCGGTGTCGGTTGCCAGCGTGTGGTAGAACCGGGCCGGGTCCGGCTGCTCGTAGCGGAACTCGGACAGCAGCCGGACCGAGCGGCGCAGGGTTGCTCGCTGGGCAAATACGGCGGTCACGGCCACCGGCCAACCCTACGGCCGCGCTCGCCTCACGGTTGTACCCGCTAGGCTGGCCGGATGTCTGGTTTGCGCTCGGTACTGCTGCTGTGCTGGCGCGATACCGGCCACCCGCAGGGCGGTGGCAGCGAAACCTATCTGCAGCGCATCGGAGCCCAGCTGGCCGCGACCGGCGTAGCGGTCACGTTGCGGACCGCCCATTATCCCGGCGCGGCACGCCGGGAAGTCATCGACGGCGTGCGGATCAACCGCGCGGGCGGGCGGTATTCGGTATACGTCTGGGGGATGTTGGCGATGGCGGCGGCCCGGCTGGGGCTGGGTCCGCTGCGGCGGGTGCGACCGGACGTCGTGGTCGACACCCAGAACGGCTTGCCGTTCCTGGCTCGGCTGGTCTATGGCCGGCGGGTCGCGGTGCTCGTACACCACTGTCACCGCGAGCAGTGGCCGGTGGCCGGCTGGTTTTTCGGCCGGCTCGGCTGGTTTGTTGAGTCGTGGTTGTCGCCGAGGGTGCACCGCCGCAACCAGTACGTGACGGTGTCGCTGCCGTCGGCCCGCGACTTGGTGGGCCTCGGCGTCGCTAACGAGCGAATCGCGTTGGTGCGCAACGGCCTCGACGAGGCGCCCGAGGCGTCGCTGCGTGGCCCGAGGGCAGGCCACCCGCGCTTGTTGGTGTTGTCGAGGTTGGTGCCGCACAAGCAGATCGAGGACGCGTTGACAGCGGTGGCGGCGTTGCGGCCAACGATTCCGGGGCTGCATCTCGACATCGTCGGCGGCGGGTGGTGGTGGCAGCGCCTGGTCGATCACGCGGCCCGTCTGGGCATCAGCGATGCGGTGACGTTCCATGGCCATGTCGATGACGTCACCAAACACCATGTCATGCAACGGTCTTGGGTGCACGTGCTGCCGTCGCGCAAAGAAGGCTGGGGTCTGGCGGTCATCGAGACGGCTCAGCACGCGGTGCCCACAATCGGCTACCGGTCTTCGGGCGGGTTGGCCGACTCGATCATCGACGGGGTGACCGGTGTGCTGGTCGACAGTCGCGCCGAGTTGGTGAATCGGCTGCAGCAGTTGCTGGCCGACCCGGTGCTGCGTGATGAACTCGGCGCCAAGGCGCAAGCGCGCAGCGCCGAATTCTCTTGGCGGCAAAGCGCTGACGCGATGCGCGCGGTGCTGGAGTCGATGGTCGCCGGTGATCGTGTCAGCGGAGTGGTCTGATCGTCATGCCGATGGCCCCGCCGATCAGCATGGCCAGCCAGACCAGGTGCGCTATCACCGCGACCAACCGGCGATCGGCCGACACGCCCGCCGCCGCACCGCCGACCTGATACAGCACCAGATCTCGCCCGCGATAGGTCACCGGTAGTCGGTCGAATGTCCTTGCGGCCAAACCCATATCGCCGGGCGTGCCTGGCTCGACTACGAGCCATCCCACGCCGGCGCGGCGGACCGCAATCGGGTCGGCGCCGGCCAACAGCAACCGCTGCACCTCGTGCGCCCGGCTTCCCTCACCGGGAACCGTCACACCCGAAATGTTCAGGTCGCCGGTCGTCAGTACGTCGGCGCGCACCCAGCGCGGCAACGGATCCAGCACCGGCGCCGGACCGGACCAGGCGAAGCGCCGCATCGTGTCGGCCGGCAAGACCGCGATCGCTGCGGGATCGCGGTTGATCAGCGCCGCGACCTTTGCCCAGTCGGTCGGATAATGCACGGGCTCAACTTTTCCGCCGACGCCCCACGCCAAATCCGGAAGGCAGAGCAGCAGCGCGGCACAGCACACCAATGCGGTCACCGCGGGCCTCGAAGAACCTAGCCAACGCCGCAATGTCAGCACCGTGCCCGCACCCGCCAATGCATATCCGGGCATGGCCAGCGCCACCCACTTCTGCCCGTCGCGCAGCACGCCCAGGCCGGGCGCGGCATCGACCACCGTGTGCAGCGTGGCCAGCCCAGGCCCGGTAGCCAACGCTGTGGGCACCAGCACCGACACCCCTGCCAGCAGCAGCAACGGCACCGCCGCCCGGCAACGCGCCACCGTCGGAAGCCCGATGGCCACCACAACAAGCAGCACCGCTGCCGACACGACGGCGAAAAGTGTTGCCCGCGAAGCGGGTACGGCCTCGGCGTTCCAGATCCCACCCAGGCTGGCCAAGCTACCCAGCGTGCCGAGACCGGGCTCGGCACGGGCGGCGAACGCGGCAACGTCTGGGGTCCGCGCCCAGATGCCGTCCTGCGATGACAGGCCCAGCGCCGCAGCCGTCAGCCACGGCAGCGCCGCCAGCACAGCGCCACCGACGATGACGGCCGTGCACAGCCAGCGCGGACGCCCGGCTCCCGGTATGGCCACGCAGACCAATCCGACCGTCGCGGCGAGGATCAGCCCGGTCGGGGTAAGCCCGGCTAGCGCCATCCAGAAGGCCAACCCGAAAAGCGGCCGCCAGACGGGCCGGTCCCCAGATCGCAGTGCGCACATGTTCGTCGCGACCCAGGGTAGGCAGCCGTAGCCGAGCAGCAGGCTCCAATGCCCCTGCAGCAGCCGCTCACCGACATACGGATTCCAGATCGCCAGCGTGAGCGCGACAAATTGACCACTGGCACCGGCTTCCGGCAACAGCGTCGCGACCAGTCGGGCCGCGCCCCAGCCGGCCAGCCACAGCCCCGCGACGAGCAACGCTTTCACCACGATGCCGCCATCGACGCAGCGCGATGCCAAGGCTATGGCGAAATCCTGCGGCGTCGCCCGCGGCGCCGACATCAGCCCGAGGGCGGTGTCGGACAGATACGACCGCGGCGTGGACACCGCATCGCGCAACAGCAAGTACCCGGGGCTGATCAGCGGCGCAACGATCAACAGCGCCAACGCCAGTGCATACCCCGGACGAGACGACTGCAGAACCCAGTGGGGTACTGGCCTCACGCGGCCCGGCTTGATCTGATGGCCGGGCTCTCCCCCGCAAGCGGGAGGTGCCCCCACCCCAGCCGTTCCGGCTGCATCGTCGCCCGGCTACGACTCGTCGGGTGGAGCCGAAGTCGGCGGGCCTCCCGGACTCGGCGGACCCACGCCTGGTGGCCCGGCCTCTCGCTGTAGGTCCTTGGGCGGTGTTGGCAGCTTCTCGGTCTCGGCCTCGGCACCGGATACTCGTTCGGCCGGCGGCTCACCGCGGCCGAAGAAGCCGTGGTCGGCAGTATCCAGGCCGGGGTCGAGCAGCGCCGCCTCGGTCCGCAAGCTAAATGAGCCCAGCAACAGTCCGCCGATCAGCGCGATCACGCCGGACGCGGTGAAGCTGATCGGCAGCACCCGGGACCACAACGCCAACCGGTCGCGCTCGTTACGCGCGGCATTCACCTGTGACTCGACGGTCTCTTCGTTGGAGGTGACCTTGTACTCAGCCATCGTCAGCTCTGGCTTCAATGGATCGCGGGCAAAGTAGTGATTGGCGTGGTCATTTTCTTTGACGATGGTCCCCGACTCCGGGTCCACCCAGAAGGTCCGCTGCGCAGCGTAGTAGCGGGTCATGGTGATCTTCTCGTCCGGGTCGCCAGGCACGTCCCACATCGCCGCGGTCGCGGTCACCTTGCTGTCGTCGTCGTTGGCATACAGCGACGGGTACTTGATCGGCTCGGCCAGCTTGCCGTCGGCGTCGTAGCCGACGTCTTGGGTGAACTTGTAGGTGGTCAACCCGTTGACGTCTTCTTCTCCGCTGTAGTTGGCATCGAACGCTTTCTGCGCGATCGGGTCGAAATACGGATACGTCCTTTTCTCGGTGTGGAACGGGAATCGGTAACACAGTCCGTCGTGCGGCAACGCGATGTTGGTGGGCGGGTTTTCGTCGTTGAAGCCGCGCGGTTTCTGGACGGCGCCACCGGGATGGGTGTCATCGGAGACCGCCATCGCGGTTTTGCGGTTCAGGGTGACGGTGTCGACCAGTGCGAGCAGCAGGCCGGTGTCCTTTTGCCGGTCGCTGCGCCGAACCGAGCTGCCCACTTGGAGGGTGACGACGTCCGCGTTGGCGGGGGATTCGACGTCGATCTGCTGCTGGGATACCAGCGGCACATTCTTATCGACGACCAGCTTCTGGCTGTTCATCGACGCTGGGTCCAGCGCGGTCCCGGTGCCGTCACTGATCAAGGTGGCATTTAGATCGAGCGGGATCTTGGTGATCCTGCTGCTGGTGTACGTCCAGAGCAGCAGCGCGGCGACGAGCAGGGCGGCCCCGAGTCCCATGATCCCGCACGCGGCCATCCGCAACATGACTGCTCGGTTCACGTTGGGGTGACCTCCTTCGGGTCTCACTCGGTTCGGGACCACCAAACCCGTCCGTCGCGACCGCCCCGACCTGGGGGCCAGGTAAGCAAAACTCGTTCGACCCTAACAGCAGAATCTAAGGTTGCGATTCATGTCCCCTTAGAGGGGAAATCGTGGGCAAACGGGGTGTACCGATTTGTCGGGTAACCGATCAGGGGCAGACTGTCGTCGTGACCGACAGCCAGCGAGTGGGGGGAACTCGCAGCTTCCTGCCCGCCGTGGAAGGAATGCGGGCATGCGCGGCCATCGGCGTCGTCATCACCCACGTCGCGTTCCAGACCGGGCACTCGGGTGGGGTCGACGGCCGGTTGTTCGGTCGCTTCGATCTGGCGGTCGCGGTGTTCTTCGCGTTGTCGGGGTTTTTGTTGTGGCGCGGACATGCTGCGGCGGCGCGCAGCCTGGGGTCGCGCCCGTCGACCGGTCATTACCTGCGATCGCGGGTGGTGCGCATCATGCCGGCGTACCTGGTGGCCGTCGTCGTGATCCTGACCCTGCTGCCGGACGCCGGGCGCCCGAACCTGACGGTGTGGCTGGCGAATCTCTCGCTCACCCAGGTGTACGTGCCGCTGACGTTGACACACGGCCTGACCCAGATGTGGAGCCTGTCGGTAGAGGTCACCTTTTATCTGGCGTTGCCGATCCTTGCGCTGCTTGCGGCCCGGCTGCCGCTCAGCGCCCGGGTGCCGGCGATCGCCGCCCTCGGTGTCGCCAGCTGGTTTTGGGGCTGGATTCCCTTCGCCGCCCCGGCCGGGCTCAATCCGTTGAACTGGCCGCCGGCATTCTTCTCCTGGTTCGCTGCGGGGATGCTGCTCGCCGAGTGGGTGCACAGCCCGCTCGGGTGGCCGCATCGGCTGGCCCGACGTCGGGTGCTGATGGCCGTCGTGGTGGTGGCGGCTTATCTGGTGGCCGCCTCACCGCTGGCGGGGCCCGCCGGGCTGGTCCCGAGCAGCGCCGCGCAGTTCACGGTGAAGACCGCGATGGGTGCGCTGGTGGCGGCGGGCCTGGTAGCGCCGCTGGTGCTGGACCGGCCCGACACCGGCCATCGGCTGTTGGGTACCGGGCCGATGGTGACGCTGGGACGCTGGTCGTACGGAATCTTCATCTGGCATCTTGCGGCGCTGACCATGGTGTTCCCGGTGATCGGTGAATTCCCCTTCAGGGGCCGCATGCCCGAGGTATTGGTGCTCACGCTGATCTTCGCGATCGCCATCGCCGCGGTCAGCTATGCGCTGGTCGAATCACCCTGTCGAGAGGCGTTGCGGCGCTGGGAATCTCGCAGAAGGCAACAGCCCGCGTCGACGAGCGACAGCGCCGTCAGCCCGCGCCAAGAGGACGCAATCGCGCCATGACCTCGGCGCGGACCGCCGAGCGGCGCGCTTTGCCGGCGTCGTCGCGTAACGGAGTGTCGACGAACTCGACGGTGGCCGGCACCTTGTAGCCGGCGATCCGGTCGCGCAGAAAGGTTTGCACGGTCTGCTCATCCAGCGCCGACCCCGCCTGAACCAGGGCGTAGGGCACTTGGCCCAGATCCTCATGGGGTACGCCAACAACCAAGCAAGACGACACATCCGGATGCGCCGACAGCGCATTCTCGATCTCGGCGGGGTAGACGTTGCGGCCGCCGACGGTGAACATGTCGACCCGGCGATCCGACAGGAACAAGAACCCGTCCTCGTCGAAATGGCCCAAGTCACCCAACGAGTCCCAGCCGTCGCGGGATTTCGCCGTCGTCCCGATGTAGCGGTAGCTCGGTGGGCTGCCGGGGCTGGGCCGCATGTAGATCTCGCCGACCACTCCGGGCGGGCACGGGTTGCCGTCGTCGTCGAGCACCTTCATCTCGCCCATGACCACCACACCAACGGACCCCCGGTGGGTCAGCCACTGGTCGCCGGAGACGAAGGTCATCGCCTGAAATTCGGTGCCGCCGTACAGCTCCCAGACCTTTTCGGGGCCCAGCAGGTCGATCCAGGCCTGCTTGATGGCCGGCGAGCACGGCGCGCCCAGGTGCCAGAACCGCCGGATCGAGGACAGGTCATAGGACGACGGGTCGGCGCGGTAGACCGGCAGCGCGCGCTGCATCATCGTCGGGACGGTGATCACAAGCTGGGGGCGATGCTCGGTGATCAGCCGCAGGAACTTCTGCGGGTCGAACCGGCTCATCAGCACCAGGTGACAGCCCATCACCAGCGCGACCGCCGCGCTGCTGAAACCCGTGGTGTGGGTCAGCGGCACCGGCACCAGCACGGTATCGCCGTCCTGGCTACCGATGGCGTACCCCAGCGCCGGCCCGAGCCGGCTGTCGGCGCCCGCCTCGATCAGCTTCGGCCGGCCGGTGCTGCCGCCGGAACCGATCGACCTCCAGCATGGTGACACCGCTTCCGGCAACGGGTCATCCGACGACGCCTGGTCGGGGACGAAACCTTCAGGAACACTTGGTATTCCGTGGTGCGTTCGCCCCACGAGCAGCGCGCGTGGCCGCAGTTCCAGCAGGTGCTCGAACTCCGCATCAGGCAGCCGCGCGGACAGCGGCTGTGGCACCGCGCCCAGCTTCCAGCACGCCACCAAGGCCTGCACGCACTCGACGGAGTTCGGCAGCACGATGGTCACGTAGTCGCCGACGCTGACGCCGCGCTCCGCATAGGCGCGCGCCAGCCGGTTGGTCGATCGATCGAGTTCGCCGCGGGTCAGCGTGTGCCCGTCGCAGCTAACCGCCGGCTCGTCGGGGGCGAGCGCGGCCAGCGCCGAGATCTGGCTGCCGATCGGTGGGATCGGCTCGCTCTGGGTCATTGATAGCCGCCTTGTCGCTCGAAGATGCGGCGCGGGTTGTCGACGAGCATGGTGTGCAGCTGCTCGTCGGTGACGCCGCGTTCTTTCAATGCGGGAATCACGTCGTTGTGGATATGCAGGTAATGCCAATTGGGGGCGGCCACCGGCAGCAGCTCCTCGGGCAGCGCGTCGAAGTAACAGTTGGCGTCGTGGGAGAGCACCATCTTGTCGGCGTGCCCGCGCTCGCACATAGTGGCCACGATGTTCACCCTGTCCTCGAACGGCAGGAGCACGTCGATGCCGAACCGGTCCATCCCGAGGTAGGAACCGGCCGCGATGAGCTCTTCAAGGTAGCCGACGTCGGTGCTGTCGCCGGAATGACCGATGATCACCCGGCTCAGGTCAACTCCCTCTTCTTCGAAGATGCGTTGCTGCTCGAGCCCGCGTCGCAACCCCGCGTGGGTGTGCGTGGAGATCGGCACCCCGGTCCGTTTGTGCGCCTGCGCTACCGCGCGCAGGACCCGCTCGACGCCGGGGGTGATGCCGGGCTCGTCGGTGGCGCATTTGAGAATCCCCGCCTTGATGCCGGTGTCGGCGATGCCGTGCTCGATGTCCCGGACGAACATGTCGGTCATGATCTCCGGGCCGCCGAGTTGGGCACCGGGGCCCAGGTAGTGGAAACAGAACGGGACATCGTTGTAGGTGTACAGGCCGGTCGCGACCACGATGTTCAGTTCGGTCTGCGCGGCGACGCGGGCGATGCGCGGAATGTAGCGGCCCAGCCCGATCACGGTGAGGTCGACGATGGTGTCCACGCCGCATGACTTGAGCTCGTTGAGCCGGGTGACGGCGTCGGCCACCCGTGCGTCTTCGTCGCCCCAGGCCTCCGGGTAGTTCTGCGCGACCTCGGTGGTCATGATGAATACGTGCTCGTGCATGAGCGTGACGCCAAGATCATCGGTATTGATTGGTCCCTGAGCGGTATTCAGTAACGACATGGGGCCGATGTTAAGTCGTCAACTGCTTCCGTATGAGTGGCTTCGGCGGACCGGTCGGCTCGATCATGACCGCGTGTGTTCGTCGGACCCGAGGTCGCCCGCCAGAACTGGCCTGCGCCAGGCGACCACGCAGCAGCCGTTGGTATCCCCACGCCGGGCGCTGCTCGGTGGCCCTACCATCCAGCCAAGAGAAGTCCCACCCCGCGACCGATACCGCATCGGCCTCCGCAACCAACTCGTCGAACGGGCGCGGCATCCGGGTGTCGGCGTCAGAATGCGTCGTCGTCGAGGTCCATCAACGCGGTCGTCGTGCGGGCCAAGATACCGCGTGTCGCGGTGATCTCGGGCAGCACGTTGGCGGCAAAGAACTGTGCCGCGGCGACCTTGCCTTCGTAGAAGGCCTGATCTTTACCGGACGCACCGGAATCCAGTGCCCGCAGCGCGATTTCAGCGTGGAATAGCAGCTGCCAGCCGATGAGCAGATCGCCGACCGCGAGCAAGTATCGCACCGAGCCGAGCCCGATCTTGTACAGCTCGGTGGGCGCTTCGGCCGATCCCATCAGACACCCGGTGAGGGTGGCCGTGATCGCCTGCACGTCCTCCAACGCGGTGCGCAGGTAGGCGCGGTCCACCTTGAGCCGTTGGTCGGCGATGTCGCTGTCGATGAACGACTGGATCTGCCTGGCGACATGCGACAGCGCGCCGCCCTTGTCGCGCGCGATCTTTCGGAAGAAGAAGTCTTGCGCCTGGATCGCGGTGGTGCCCTCGTACAGCGAGTCGATCTTGGCGTCGCGGATGTACTGCTCGATCGGGTAGTCCTGCAAAAAGCCCGAACCGCCGAGGGTCTGCAGCGATTCCGTCAGGTACTGGTAGGCCCGCTCGGAGCCGACGCCTTTGATGATGGGCAACAGCAGATCGTTCACGCGGCTTGCCATGTCTTCGTCAGCCCCGGAGACTGCCGCCGCGACAACGGGATCCTGATGAGCCGCGGTGTACAGGTAGATGGCGCGCAATCCTTCGGCGTAGGCCTTCTGCATGATCAAGGACCGCCGCACGTCCGGGTGGCGGGTGATGGGCACCCGCGGGGCGCTCTTGTCGAGCATCTGCGTCATGTCATTGCCCTGGATCCGCGTCTTGGCGTAGTCGAGGGCGTTGAGGTAGCCCGTCGACAACGTTCCGGACGATTTGATACCGACGAGCATGCGAGCGCTTTCGATGACTTTGAACATCTGGGCGATGCCGTCGTGCTTGTCGCCGACCAGCCAGCCCTTGGCCGGGATGCCGTGACCGCCGAATGTCAGCTCGCAAGTCGGGGATGCCTTGTAGCCCATCTTGTGCTCGAGACCGGTCGCGAAAACACCGTTGCGGCCGATGATCTCGAAGGTATCCCAGTCGAACAGACATTTCGGCACGACGAAGAGGCTCAGTCCCTTGGTGCCCGGGCCGGCACCCGTGGGGCGGGCGAGAACCAGGTGCAGGATGTTCTCGACGGTGTCGCCGAGGTCGCCGCCGGAAATGAACCTCTTGACGCCTTCGATGTGCCAGGAGCCGTCGGGCTGCTCGATCGCTTTGGTGCGTCCGGCACCTACATCGGAGCCGGCATCGGGTTCGGTCAGCACCATCGTTGCGCCCCATCGGTGCTCGACCGCCGCCTTTGCCAACGCCCGCTGCTTTTTGTTGCCGAGCCCGTAGAGGATGTCGGCCATTCCCGGGCCGGCATAGTAGAAGAACAGCGCCGGGTTGGCGCAGATGACCATCTCCAGAACCGCCCACAAAAATGACCTCGGCACCGCGACGCCCCCGATCTCGGGGGCGACACCCATCCGCCACCATTCCGCATCCCAGATCGCTTGCACCGTTGCCCGGATCGGGTCCGGCACGGTGATGGTGTGCTGGTCCGGCAGAAACACCGGGGGCGTGCGGTCGGCGGCGACGAACGACTCGGCGACCGGGCCCTGGGCGAAGCGGGCAACCTCGGCCAGGATCTCACGCGTGGTGGCGCTGTCGAGTTCGCCGACCGATCCCGAATCCAGGATGGGTCCCAACTGCAACGCGTCGAACAGGTTGAACTCGATGTCGCGCAAGTTCGCTTTGTAGTGCCCCATTCATCCCTCCTCGGGTTGCAGTATGTTGCAGTATGTAGTGTCTTGCCGTTTCACGGACGTATTTCCGAGGTTCCGGACATCGGCCGCACCGTCGTGACGATGCGGTTGAAGCGGACGGGTTCCGCTTCAGCATCATGCGCGGGTTTGGTACGCGCTCCACCGATTCGGGTCGTCTTCGAGTGCGGCGCGGTCCCAGCGGGCATGGATGGCCGCCGCCTCATAGGTGTCCTGCAGGAAACCGAGCAGCATCTGATCAGGGTCAGCCGCCTGTCGCACAACTTCATACGGCAAGACGTACTCACCGAGATCGCTGCTGTAGTGAGCCTCTGCTGGACTGACCGGGTGCTCGGCGAACCCGTCAGGTTCCGGGTACGCGTAGGCGTAGAACGCACCTTCATCACCGCCTCCTGGCCAGAACCCGCAGCTGCTCAATTCGCGCGAGTAGCCCTCGACCATGACCCAGTCCCCGACATTCGGTGCGCCGCCGGGATGGCGGGGTGCACCGCGACCGGAAAACCGAGTGCACGCGAGATCCATTGCACCCCAGAAGAAATGCACCGGGCTGACCTTTCCAATGAAGCGGGACCGAAACTCGCCGAGTACACGGTTGGCCTGGAGCAGCTGGCACCAGAACAGGTTCGCGGCCGCGCGATCGTACGACGCGTGCTCCTCGTCGTCGGCGAAAGGCACGGCGGGGTCAACTTCGTTGGGGTGTGGCTGGATGTGTGTGTGGAATCCCAATTCATCCAGCGCCCGCATGGTCTGCGAATAGAACTCGGCCACCGATTTCGGTTCCAGCGCCACGGTACGCGTTGCGCCGGCGCTGCTGCGGATCAGTAACTGGTGGTCGATGAAGTCGAAATCGATGTCAAAGGCCTCGGTCGCATAGGGGATCGCCGAGGTCGTCAGTCCGCGGGGAGTCACGTACATGGTGACCTGCCACCAGTGATTGACCATGGGCGAATGAGTGAGTCGGACCTTGCCGACGATCTGCATCCACATGTGCAGTGTGTCCCGCGTCGGAGCCCAGTCGTCGACGCGCAGACTCGGCCAAGCGTTGGTGTGTTGGTACTGCGTCGCCACGAGCACTCCTTGGTTCGGTGGTTATCGGTGTTCGGGGTTGGTGAAGTCCGGTCGGCATCCGGCATCCCACTTGCTGCGCTGATTGCCGTACGCGGGGATACCGCCGGCCGCGGTCAGCATGCGCGCCAGGTGCAACAGGTTGTGCGTCATGAACGTGGTGTTGCGATTGGTGAAATCGTTCTCGGGGCCGCCCGAGCCGGGGTCGAGGTATGACGGGCCCGGGCCGGCCTCGCCGATCCAGCCCGCGTCGGCCTGGGGTGGGATGGTGTACCCGAGGTGTTGCAGGCTGTAGAGGACGTTCATCGCGCAGTGCTTGATTCCGTCCTCGTTTCCGGTGATCAGGCATCCACCGACCCGGCCGTAGTAGGCATACTGGCCGTTGTCGTTGAGCAGGCTTGAGCATGCGTAGAGGCGTTCAATCACCCGCTTCATCACCGAACTGTTGTCGCCCAACCATATTGGGCCGCACAGCACCAGGATGTGTGCATCGAGCACCCCGGCGAACAGCTCCGGCCATTCGTCGGTGGCCCATCCGTGCTCGGTCATGTCGGGCCACACGCCCGTGGCGATGTCATGGTCAACGGCACGGATCTCGTCGACCTCGACACCATGCCGACGCATGATCTGCGAGCTGAGACGTATCAGCCCCTCGGTGTGGCTGATCTCCGGGGAGCGCTTCAAGGTTGTGTTGACAAACAACGCTCGTAGCCCGTCAAATCGCGGCACCGAGGCGTCAGTGTCGTTGTCGGCGGTGTTCACTGTCATGGCTCCCTATCCTTTGGCTACCACTGATCGTTGTCGCTTGCTGAGTTATTCGCTTGGTTCAGACGCATCAGCGGCACCCGCGGATCTGATTTGTTCGGTGGTAAACGTCGAGAACCCGTCGGATTCCGAGTGACGGCGGACTCCGACGCCAGGCTGGCGCAGCCTGGCCTTGACTGTGAGGTGGCTCACAGTAGAATGACCACTGGTCATTTGCCCCGAGGAGGCCTGATGCCGACGGTGACTTGGGCTCGTGTCGATCCGGCGCGCCGCGCGGCGGTGGTGAAGGCAGCAGAGGCAGAGTTCGGTGCGCACGGCTTCTCGCGAGGCAGCCTGAACGTCATCGCCCGGCGTGCCGGAGTCGCCAAGGGCAGCCTGTTCCAATACTTCGCCGACAAGCGCGACCTGTATGCGTTCATCGCCGACATCGCCAGCCAGCGCGTGCGGTCTTACATGGAGGACCGGATTCGAGAGCTCGACCCCAGCCGGCCGTTCTTCGAGTTCCTGACCGACTGGCTCGACGCGTGGGTCGCCTATTTCGCCGACCATCCGCATGAACGCGCGCTGCACGCCGCGGCGACTCTAGAGGTCGACACCGACGCCCGGGTCAGCGTGCAGAACGTCATCCATCGCCATTACCTGGAAGTGCTGCGGCCGCTGGTACGCGACGCCCAGGCCCGGGGCGACTTTCGCAAGGATGCCGACATCGACGCGTTGTTGTCGTTGCTGCTGTTGATCTTTCCGCATTTGGCACTGGCTCCGTATATGCGCGGACTGGATCCGATCCTCGGGCTCGACGAGCCGACACCAGAGCAACCTGCATTGGCGGTGCGCAGGCTGGTCGCGGTACTGGCGGCGGCATTTGCCGCGTTGCCGCAAGCTCACCAAATGGAGATGAAGGAGGTCGTTACGTGATACGCACCAGAACAGGTTCAATGGTTAAGGGCGGACTCAACTGGGACAGCTTGCCGCTCAAGCTGTTTGCCGGTGGCAACGCGAAATTCTGGAACCCGGCCGACATCGACTTCTCTCGCGACCGCGCCGACTGGGACGGGCTTACGGACGACGAATGCCACTACGCCACCCGGCTATGCGCCGAGTTCATCGCCGGTGAAGAAGCGGTGACCGAGGACATCCAGCCGTTCATGTCCGCGATGCGGGCCGAAGGCCGACTAGGCGACGAAATGTATCTGACGCAGTTCGCTTTCGAGGAAGCCAAGCACGTCCAGGTGTTCCGCATGTGGCTCGACGCCGTCGGCGTCACCGCCGACCTGCACAGTTATCTCGACGACATGCCCAGCTATCGCACAATTTTCTACGAGGAGCTGCCGGACTGCCTCAACGCGTTGTCCGTCGAGCCCTCGCCGGCTGCCCAAGTCCGTGCGTCGGTGACCTACAACCACATGGTCGAAGGCATGCTGGCACTGACGGGTTACTTCAGCTGGCACAAGATCTGCGTTGAGCGCGGCATTCTGCCGGGGATGCAGGAACTGATTCGTCGCATTGGCGATGACGAACGACGCCACATGGCCTGGGGCACCTTCACCTGTCGGCGACACGTCGCCGCCGACGATGCCAACTGGGATGTTTTCGAAACGCGGATGAACGAACTCATGCCGCTTGGACTGCGCTTGGTCGAAGAGGGGTTCGCCCTTTACGACCCGGTGCCGTTCGACCTCTCGGTGGACGAGTTCATGCAGTATGCCGCCGAAAAGGGCATGCGCCGGTTCGGCACCATCGCCAGCGCCCGGGGACGCCCGGTTGGCGAGATCGACCTTGACTACTCGCCGGTGCAGTTGGAGGACGCCTTCGCCAGCGAGGACGAGAAGGCGCTGGCTGCAGTTTGACCCGGCCTCCGGCTCACCGAGATCGACGTCAGCGCCGGTATTTCGGCGTTTCTATGCTCTAGCGTCGATCTCGGCGCCGTTGCGCTAC
>JAFAID010000660.1 GCA_019236925.1 Mycobacterium sp.
TGCTCGACTTGTCGGGAACGTGGCTGCTCCGCAACACCGCTTCAGCTGCATTGCTGGCCGCACCCCGATCCATATGCCGACGGTGGGCCCGCGCCATCTACACGACCTGGCCCGAACTCGACGGTCTATACGTCCCGTCGACTATGACTGGGCGCGCGAACATTGTCCTATGGAACGCCGCCGCAGACTCGATACCCACGATGCCGTCCTTCTCCCGCCCCCTCACTCACCCGCTCGTGTGGTCGATCGCGCAAGCGGCAGCCGCCGAGATCGGCTACCACATCCTGTGACAAGTCCAGAGAAGGTAAGTCGAGATGTCGGTACCGGAGAGGATGATCAAAACCATGAGCGGGAACCACCTCGACGAGATCCCATGCGCCTGGTCGGATGAGTCCGTAGAGGAATCGGCGTGTGTCGATCGTGATCTGCAGCGTGCCGTCGATTCCATTGGTGCCGGGCGGCTCTTATTCAGCATCGCCGATGCGCTCGCCAAGGGCATGAAGCACCCTCAGTCTGCCGCTCGCGCCTATGGAGTTCTGCTGGCTCGGCTCGAGGGTCAGACATTGGATCAGATCGCTCGCCGTGAGGGTGTCTCGCGTGAACGCGTTCGCCAGGTGGTTCGTGACATTCGTCGGATCGTTGTGGCAAGACCGGACCTGTTCGATGGTTTCAGCGGTCTGGATCAGGCCGCCCGTAACGACACACTTAGCGGCACTCAGCGCTTCCGTAACTGGCGTTGGCGTAAAGGGTTCTAGTGAATGACCGTTCCGGAATACGGAGTTGGAGATCCCATGAAGAACAACCTCGATTACCTCTGCGAAGAGCTGGCCGATGCCGTTGTGCGTTGGGAGCAGCAGGCGAAGGCTCAGCGACGCGAGGCGGCCGCCTTTCGGGCTCGCAAACCTCGCGACAAGGACGATCGTTCGCCTGAACAACTGAGCACGGCGTACGACAGCGCAGCCGAAATGTGTGAGGTGCACGCCAATACGCTGCGAAAGCTGATCGGTGATTATTCGCCAGATGCACTTCCCGACGATGTCGGGTGATCGCACGAAAGACGAGCGCAAGGATTTTCAAACATGATCGCGAGCACCCAGTGTTTTGAAGCGCATTGCGACGAGTGCGGTGACGGGTACGGCGGCTTCGACGACGAAGAAGACCGTACCGCGCACTACAGCGACCGGGCAGCCCTGGAGCGGGCGCTGGCGGACAGCGATTGGTCGGTGATCCGGGATCGTCTTCTCTGCCCTCGGTGCCTGCGAGACGCCGCTTGCGCGCTCGTTGGCCATCGGTGGGACGAGTGGGAGGTTATCGATCTCGAGTCTTATCGCGGACGTCGCCGGCGATGCGACCACTGCGATGGAGCCGAGTTCGATCCGCCTGTACGGAGTAGCGCCGATGGCCCAGCGTCGTCAATCCAATAACGGTAAGGAGAGAAAGCGTGCGGAGCGACACATGGGTGAGATCAAGACGTCGTATCGCGTTATCGGCGAGCCGAACGTCGCCGAATTCACCGGCCTATGCGCAGCGCTCGGTGTTCGCCCGCACCAACTGGTGAGACGGCTGGTCACCGAGGGGATCGTCCGCTACCGCGACGACCCCGACGTCGACAAGATTGTCCGGCTGGTCTGCGAGGGGCGTCGGCAGAAACGCGCCAGTGAAGAGAACACCGCCCCGAACCGCGGTCAGGTGATCGATGCCCGCGACCGGTTTCGTGGGTCGTCGCGCGAACATCCCTGTCGGCAATGCGGCGAGGAAGCAACGGCTCTGGTTTTCCCCAACGTTGATCACCGCCGTCGCAAACCATGGCCGCAGCCGTACTGGCTATGCGGCAAGCATTCCGCGGACACCCCGTCCGCTAACCGTATTTGAAAGCGCACGAGGAGATTTGAGATGACACCAACGACAACGGTGACCTCGTTGATAGCGACACTGCGTGAGCGGGGCTACCGAGCTGAGTTGTTCCCGTCCGACCCGCCGCACACAAAGGTTGATGCAGCGATGATCTGGTACGAGCCGCACGACCGCTACCAAGCGACACGGTGTGGGCTCCCTACGGAAACGATGGGTGGGAGTGGGGCCGCAGCTTCGAGCACCAGGCTCCCGCAGGCATTCCAGTCAGTGAACTGGCAGACCGGGTGTTAGCCACACTCGAACCGCGCGAGTGAACCGCGCGAGTGAGTCCGTTGAAGGAAGATCGGAGAACACAATGAATACCGAACAGTTCCTGGCGGCGGCAGGATCTGAACACATTCTGCGTCAGGGGGTCTTGATGTCGGGTCGCGGGTTTCGCCGGCTGGGTCTTGGTATCTCGGCTGTTGCCGGTGCGAGTGTCCTGGGACTGACGTCGATGATGGGTCCTGCGTTTGCGTTCGGCGCGGACACGGCGCTGATCATGGGCCCCAGCGGGTTCCCGATCCCGCCGCAAAGTTACGTGGACGCCGCCGACCAGCTCTACCTCGTCCCGAACGGCTACTCGGCATACACCCCGCAAGTGCTGGCCACGCCCGAGGGGCTGTATCCGATTACCGGCGTGAACAGCTTGCCCCTCGACACCTCGGTGGCCCAGGGCGTGACCATTCTCAACGGCGCGATCAACCAGCAGATCGCCGCGGGCAACCATGTCGTCGTATTCGGTTACTCCCAAAGTTCGACGATCGCCTCGCAAGAAATAGAGCAGCTCGCGGCGTCGAGCAATCCACCGAGCCCGAACCAGCTGAGCTTCGTGCTGGTCGGCGATCCCAGCAACCCCAACGGGGGCCAGCTCGAACGCTTCCATGTCCCCGGGTGGGTGCGTTGTCCGTGCCCAGCCTGGGTGTGACGTCCAGCGCCGC
>JAFAID010000602.1 GCA_019236925.1 Mycobacterium sp.
CTACGAGATAGCGGTCGGGCCCGCCGAGAAATGCGTTCCAGCTCAGCAGCCGCTTGAGATACAGGTGGGCGTCGTGCTCCCAGGTGTAGCCGATACCACCGAATACTTGGATCGCGTTGTCAGCGACGGTGGCCAGCCGGCCGGCGAACGCTTTGGCGCGCATCGCCGCCAAATGCCGCTCGTCACGATCGGCGGCGTCGGCAGCCCACAGCGCGTGGATCATGCCGCTGCGGGCGAGTTCGACGGTCTCGTACATGTCGACGCAGAGGTGCTGGACCGCCTGGAACGCGCCGATCGGCTGGCCGAATTGGCGCCGCACCTTCGCATATTCGACGGCCAACTGCAAGACCGCGCGCGGCACCGAGCGCGTCGGCCGCCCAGGCGATGACCACGTCATCGACGAGCGCCTCGACGGCATCCGGCGATGCAGTGGCCAGACGTTGTGCGGGCGTATCGACGAGCTCGACGCGAAACTTCTTGCGGGTCTGGTCGATTCCGGTTTGTGGCGTGACCTCGATGCCTGGTGTCGACGTCTGGACTGCGTAAAGTCCCGTGCCGCCGTGTTCGTCAGCCAGCACCAGCAGCACGTCAGCGGCGGCGACGTCCCAGGCGTTGTCGATCGTCCCGCGAAGCACAATGCCATCGCCCTGTTTGACGGCCACCGGGCGGGCGCCGTCGAGCGGGCCCACCGTGGCAACGCTGGAGCCGTTAGCAATTCCGCTGAAAAGTGCTGCCGCCGTGGCGCTATCCACGCCGAGCCGAGTCAGTGCGCGAGTCGCGGCGACGGCGGTGGACAGCCACGGCCCGGGGTGTAGTCCGGCCCCGAGCTCCTCGAGGACGATGCCGGCCTCGACCATCGTCATGCCGGCACCGTCGTATTCCGATGGCACCAGCAGCCCCGTGGTCCCCAGGTCGGCGAGCCCTCGCCAGACCGCCTCGGTGGTGCCGGTTGGATCCTCGAGCATCGGACGGACATGCCCGGCAATCGAAGCCTTTTCGGCGAGAAAGCTCCGCACGGTGTCGCGCAGCGCGATCTGCTCGTCGCTCAGTTCCAGGTTCATGAGCGCGGCAACCCGAGGACTCGTTGCGCGGTGATGTTCTTATTGATCTGCGTCGTGCCGCCCGCGATGGTGAGCGAGCGCGATGTCAAGCGATAGTCGGCCCAGCGGCGCCCAGCGGCGTGCGAGCCGATTAGGTCGAACGCGAGCGCTGCAATCTCCTGCCCGACCTCGCCCCAGATCGTCTTGGCAAGGCTGGCCGACCCGAATGCGTCACCGCCGTGCAGAATCGCCGAGATCGAGCGCTGACATAACACCTCGAGATATTTGATCCGCAAAGCGATTTGGCCGATGCGCCGCAATGTTGTGGCATCGTCGAGCACGGGCCGACCGTCGATGTGGACGTCGGCGAGGTCGGCTATCAGTTCCGCCAGCCGCGTCTGCATCTCGGTGTAGAGGCGCGCCGCGCCGGCACGCTCGTGGCTTAGCGTCGTTGTGGCGATCCGCCAGCCGCCGTTCTCCGGGCCGAGCAGCGTATCGGCGGGCACCCGCACGTCATTGAAAAACACTTCGGCGAAGTCGGCCTCGCCGCTGAGCGTGACGAGCGGCCGGACCTCGATGCCGGGCAACGACATGTCGACAATCAGGCAGGAAATGCCTTTGTGTTTCGGCGCGTCCGGGTCCGTGCGCACGTACAGCTGACACCAGTTGGCGCGGTAGCCCAGCGAGGTCCAAATCTTCTGTCCGTTGATGACGAAACAATCGCCTTGCGAATCAGAACAGCGCACGGCGCGGGTGCGCAGCGAAGCGAGATCGGAGCCCGCTTCGGGCTCCGACATGCCCTGACACCAGATGTCGTCGGCTCGCATCATCCGGGGGAGCAGTGTCCGCTTCTGCGCTTCGGTGCCGTACTGCATGATCGCGGGCGCGATGTTGTTCATCCCGATCACGTTGAGTGGCATCGGCACCCGAGCGCGAGTCGTCTCCTCGGCGTACACCAGCTGCTCGAGCACGGTTGCCCCGCGGCCGCCGTACTCCTGCGGCCAGGACACCGCGGCCCACCCGGCGTCGGCCATCGTCGCGTTCCACGCTCGAAGCTTTTCGAACGCGGCGTCGTCCTTGGCTCGCTGGCGGCCGGCGGCCACCACGTCGTCGGTCAGGTTTGCCGCCAGCCACGCGCGCAACTCCTTGCGGACCTGTTCCACCTCTGGTGGGTACGAGAAATCCACGTTTCCTTTTTTACTCGGGTTACCTTGTGCGACCTCGCGCCGATTGACTGCGGCCAAGCCGGACTTTACGTTGGAACAGATATTTGGTCAACGAGGTCGGGTGGTTAGGAGGTCGGGTGTGGCAAGCGACGCTCTCGGCGACCGGTTGCCGGCCCTGGGCATGCTCGCATCCGCACTCGCGGGGCGGCCCGTCGCGGTGGCCGAATCGCAACCGGGTGAACCCACGTGGACCGATGGCCAGACCATTCACGTCGACGCCGCCGCGTCACCCGCCGCGAAACTCGAGGCGATTGCCGTACAAGCGTCGATGCTCGCGGCCGGCAGCCTGGACCCCGATGTGGTGCGTCCCCTGGTCCGCCATCCCCGACTGGCCCGGCGCTTTCTGGCGATCGAGGGTCACCGCGCACTGGTCGCCAATAGTGACCTGCTACCGGGCGTTTTGGCCTCGGTGGGCGACCGCGAAATCGCGGGCCGTAGCGACTCGCCCGCCGCTTCGCTGAGCATTGCCGCCGGCCGGACAGCGATCGACGACCCGGCCCCGGAATTTGGCGTCATCCGCCCGGCCAAAGTACTGGCAGCGTCCCAACCGGCCACACCACGAGATCAGGACAACCCCGGACATGTCGCACGAGGCCGTCACACGAAGGAGCTCGAAGAGTTAGACGACGCCGAAATCGACGATTCCGACGATCCCGATATGTTCACCAGCCCCGTCGGCGGGGGCGGTTTCATCGGTAAGTGGCTGAAGAAAATGCTGTCGTCGGCGCGTAAGACCGGTAGCGGCGGCGGACCGCCCGGCGCGGACATTCCCACCCATCGCACGAACTCCGGAACCCGCGGTTTGCACGCCGTGTCGTCGCTGGCGTCCATGTCGAGCGAGGACGTTGACGACCACCGGATTCTTACCGTCGCGGACGGCGTGGAGTATCCGGAATGGGACGTGACACGCAAGCGCTACCGGCCGGCGTGGTGCACCGTGCGCGAGGTCGAGCCCACGATCAAGCCGTCGGCAACCTATGCGATCGACGAAGCCGTCAGCGTGCGACGCCCGCTGTCACGACTTGGGATGGGTCTGCACCGCCGCCACCGCCAGCCGCAGGGCGACGACATCGACATCGACGCGGCAGTTGAGGCCCGGGTCGAGGTGTTGGCCGGGTCGGTGCCCGACGAGGCGGTCTACCTTGACAGCCTGCGACGCCGGCGTGACCTGTCGGTGCTGCTGCTTCTTGACGTGTCGGGTTCGGCGGCGGAGCCCGGGACGGTGGGACACACGGTGCACCAGCAACAGCTTGCGGCGGTCGCCAACCTCACTGTCGCGCTGCACGACTTGGGCGATCGAGTTGCGCTGTACGCCTACTACTCTCAGGGCCGGCGTGCGGTCAGCATGGTGCCGGTCAAACGATTTGACGACCACCTCGACTCGCAAGTCATGAGGCGGCTGAACAGTCTCGAACCTGGCGCGTACTCCCGCCTCGGGGCGGCGATCCGCCACGGCTCAGCGGTACTGGAGGCACGCGGAGGTACCTCGCGGCGGCTGTTGGTGGTGCTGTCCGACGGGCTCGCATACGACCACGGCTACGAGCCGGCCTACGGAGCCGCGGACGCCCGCCGCGCTCTGACCGAGGCCCGCCGTCGGGGCACAGGCTGTGTTTGCCTGACGATCGGCGCGGGAACCGATGTGCAATCGTTGCGCCGAGTGTTCGGTAGCGCCGCGCATGCGACGATCGCGCGCCCGGATCAACTCGCCGGTGTGATCGGTCCGCTATTCCGGTCGGCGCTGCGCTCAGCGGAAGTCCGCCGGAGGGTGTCGTGACGAACACCCTGATGCCATGTCCCAGAACACAGTTGGCGCGTCATCGCGCGGGGCGCGCTCGCCCGGAACTTGAAACAAACATCTGTTCCGGCTAGGCTCCAATCACCGCAGTGCGGCGGGACGGAAGGGAAGCTATGGCCAACGAGTCCGGGCTCGCCTGTCGAAATGGCGTGATCACCGAGGCGGAGAGCGTGCGGCCCTACTACAAGACGATCGGCAGCGAAGAGGCCATCTTCAAGGCGGCATACCGCCAGGGTCTTGCGCTCGTCCTGAAGGGGCCGACGGGTTGCGGCAAGACCCGTTTCGTCGAGGCGATGGCCTACGACCTGGGCCGACCGCTGATTACCGTCGCTTGCCATGACGACCTCACCACCGCGGACCTTGTCGGTCGGTATCTGCTGAAGGGCGACGAGACGGTGTGGGTGGACGGTCCGCTGACGCGGGCGGTGCGCGAGGGTGCGATCTGCTATCTCGATGAAGTGGTGGAAGCTCGCCAAGACACCACCGTGGTGTTGCATCCGCTTGCCGATCACCGGCGGCAACTGCCCATCGAGCGTCTTGGCGTCACGCTGGACGCGGCGCCCGGATTCGGCCTTGTGGTGTCCTATAACCCCGGCTATCAGAGCGTGCTCAAGGACCTCAAGGATTCGACACGCCAGCGGATGGTGGCCGTCGAATTCGGCTTTCCCGCAGCCGATGTCGAAGAGGGGATCGTTGCACACGAGGCGGGCGTGGACAGCGCCACGGCAGCCGAGCTGGTGCGTTTGGGGCAGGCCATCCGGCGGCTGGAAACCGGCGGGTTGCGTGAGGTTGCGTCGACCCGTGTGCTGATCGCGGCGGGCAGGCTTGTCGCGGAGGGCCTGACGATGCCGGAGGCGGCCCGGGCTGCCATCGCTGGGCCGCTCACCGACGACGTCGCGGTAGGCAAGGCCCTGGGCGAGATGATCGACATCTATCTGGGCCGGGCGGGGGTCTGAGATTGACGCTGCATACCGCCACCGCTAGGGTCTGAACAAATATTAGGTTTGCCGCGGTTCGGCGTGCGTGAGGTTGTCACCAGGAGGTCAGATGTCCTACGAAAGCACCGCAGAACCGATCAAGGTCGGCTACTTGATGGATTTCAAGCTGCCACCGATGTTCCCCGAGGAGATGCTCGCCGACTTCACCCGCTGCTTTGACCTCGTATTCGAGGAGGCCGTTGAACTCGGAGTGATGGACCGGCCCGTTCAGATGATCTACCGGGAAGTAGAGGGTTTGCCCAAGGGGTCGGTCAAGGCGGTGATCGATGCCTTCGGTGAGCTGGTCGACGAAGGCTGCCTGGTGGTGTTCGGACCACACATCACCGACAACTGCGTGCCCACCCGCGAAGCGATCGAAGAGCGGTTCAAGGTTCCGGCGATCGCCGTTACCGGCACCGACGACTGGTTGGGCGAGTGGACGTTCTCCTTCCCGCAGGGTTCGATGACCGACGAGCCGATCTTCATCGCGGATCTCGTTGCCAAGCGCGGACTGTCCGAAATCGGAGTTCTCGTCGAGCAGAATCTGATCGGCGAAAGCTACCTGAAGAATTTACGGAGTGCGTGTCGGCGCAAGGGTATTCGCATCGTCGCGGAAGCGGCGATTGCGCAGACTGCGCAGGACATCAACGAAGCCGTGCGTATTCTTCACGATGCGAAAGCGGAAGCGATCGTGCATCTGGGCTTCGGTTTCGGGATCGTGTTCATCAACCCCGCGCTCGAGGCGGTCGATTGGGACCCGCCGCGATTCACGACTACGGCTTTCCAGAATGCCTGGGTTAACCCGATCATGTGGAACGCGTTCATGGGGTGGATCGGGGTCGACCAGTACGACGAAGAGAATCGGATCGGCCAGGACTTCCTCGACCGTTACGCCGCAAAGTACGGCGGCCGACGTCCCGAGTATTGCGTGCCGGTGGTCAACCGTGACGTCGCGGCCACCCTCGTGCGTGCGTTCACCGACGCGCATCCGCTCAGCCCGCGTGGGGTCAAAGAGGCGTTGGAGCGGGTGAAGATGATGCCCGCCGCCTCGGGCGCGCCCGGCACCCGGGTGTCGTTCGGCAAGTGGACGCGGCGGGCCTGGATGGGCGCCGGCTATCTGGTGGCGCGAACCCTCGATGCCGACGGCATCAATTCGCATCTGGTCGATCGCTTCGGAGAGGAAGGCTGACGCGATGTCTACAGAACAGTCGATACCCCTGAAGGCTGACGAGGCTTCCGCCCGGCCACACGGAGGCGAGAAGCGCGGCTGGGGTGGCTGGGTCGCCGGTGCCGCCTTGGCGGCGTTCGCGCTGTTCTTCATCGCGAACTGCCGCGTCGCCCTCGACCCGCGCGTCGCCAACCCGAACGTGCACGGCCGGCCGCGGCCCGTGAGGTTCCTCTTTGGGTTGGACTACATCACGTTCCTGCACATCTCCACCGTGATCATGCTGCTGGTGCTGCTCGTGGTGTTCATCAGGGGCTGGCGCCGCAATCCGGGCAGTCCGGTGATGCTGATGTTCCTGTGTACGACGCTGATCGTGTGGCAGGACCCGATCATGAACTGGTCCCCGTTCGCGGTTTACAACCCCGATCTCATCCACTGGCCGGAGTCGTGGCCGCTGGTGTCGTTGTCGCCGACGGTCGAGCCGTTCGTCGTATTCGGCTACGTCACTTTCTATTTCGGCCCTTACTTCCCGGCAATCTGGATCCTGCGCAAACTGCAGGCCAAGTACGGACCGACGGCGTTCGTGTCGCGACACCCGCTGGTCAGCCTGGGGCTGCTAGTCCTGGTAATCGGCTTCGTCTTCGACGCGTGGCTGGAGAACCAGCTCGTCCACATGGGCATGTACATCTATTCGCAGGTGATTCCGTGGGGTTCGATTTTCACCGGCACGACATTCCAGTTCCCGCTGATCTGGGAGTCGTTCGCGGTGACCTTCGTGATGATCCCGGCGGCAATCCTCTGCTACCGCGACGACACCGGTAAGTCGGTCGCCGAGAAATTGGCCGCGAAGGCGAAGATCTTCCCGAGCCGGCCGGTGCTCGGCACGTTCCTGGTGATGTTCGCGATCATCAACGTGTCCTACTTCGCCTACGGCGCGTGGTTCTGGGCCATCAAAGTGAGCCACGCCGCGACTTCGGTCGCCTGCCCGTGGCCGTATCCGGAAGCCAAAGTGTATGATCCGCAAGGGTATTACGAGAAGGAAGGCGCCCAAGGCCCGTTCTCGGTCGGTATCTGGTCAACCTGGGCGAGCGGCGAGCCGAACGGCCGGCCGCACGTCGACCCACCGCCGCCGGGCCAAGGCCGATGTGAACCCGCGAGGACGAATGGTTGAGCCGCGCACCGTTGTCATCACCGGTGCGTCCCGCGGACTGGGGTTCGCATCGACCGTGCGCCTCTATCGCGAGGGGTGGCGCGTGGTCGCGGCCATGCGGACACCCGACCGCGGGCTTCCGCTGCTACGGCAGGCGACGGGGGCAGGTGAAGACGACGACCGGCTGATCGGCGTGCAGCTGGATCTCTTGGACAGCGCCTCGATCGCCGCGGCGGCCAAGGCAATTGAAGAAGCCGTCGGGGCACCCTATGCGCTCGTGCACAATGCGGGGATCTCCGCGGCCGGAATGGTCGAGGAGACCGATACGGCGCTGTGGCAGAGGATGTTCGCCACTAGCGTCCTTGGCCCGGTCGCGCTCAGCCAGGCTCTGCTGCCATCGATGCGAGCGGCGGGCGAGGGACGCATCGTGTTGGTATCCAGCGCGGCCGGGGTGCGCGGTCAGCCGGGCACCGCGCCGTACTCGGCGGCCAAGGGAGCGCTGGAGCGGTGGGGCGAGTCGATGGCGTGTGAGATCGCGCCCTTCGGTCTCGGTGTCACCGTTTTAGTCGCGGGCACCTACGACACCGAAATCATCACTGACGCCGGCACTACCGACGACCGCAATTTCGATGGCCCCTATGCGCGGCTGCACACCACGATGAACACCCGCGGGCGATTCGCGGTCAGTTTTGCCAGACCGGCCGAGCGGTTCACCGACGGACTGCTCAAGGCGCTGGCTGACCAGAAGTCGTTCCGACGCCGCGGCGTGGGCCCGGATGCTTCGATGCTGTTGGTATTCAACAGGATTCTGCCGTCGTCGGGCATGCATCACATGTCGCGGATCGTGCTCGGCATACCTAAGCAGGGGTCAATGCGGGGCGGGGCGTGGCCGTTGACTGCGGCCCAACGGGCAATGGTGTTGGTCTCGCGCGTTCTGCCGCAGTCGGTGTTGCAGCGCTTGGCGTCGTTGGCGGCGAAGCGCCGCCAGGGAAGTGAAGGGGACTGAGGGATAAGCATGGAACAGCTGTTTGACGACCTGGAGGATTTCGGGTCCTTCGACGACGCGATCTCCGGTGACGTGCGCGACCCGTACACGGAACTGGCGCGGCTGCGCCACGAGGAGCCGGTGCAGCGGCTCGAGACGTCGGGAGCGCTGCCGCACGAGGAATCGCTACCGATGTTCATCGTGTATCGCCACGAGGATGTGCAGCAGATGCTGCGCGACAACGAGACGTTTTCGTCGTCCGCGGTCATCGCCGCCTTCGGTCCGGTGCTGGGTGAAGGCGTGATGCTCGGCATGGACGAGCCCATCCACGGCCGCTTGCGTTCCTTGGTATCAAAAGCCTTCACCCAGAAGTCGTTGGCGCGCTGGCAAGACGAATTGGTCGGCCGCGTGGCGAACAGCCTGATCGACAAGTTCGCACCCAACGGCAAGGCAGATCTGGTGAAGGAGTTCACCTTCGACTATCCGAGCCAGATCATCGCCGGTCTGCTGGGCTTGCCGGAGAAGGATTACCCGCAGTTCCAGCGATGGTCGATTTCTCTGCTGAGCTGGCTGATGAACCCGGAACGCGGGCTTGCGGCTTCGGCTGCCCTGTGCGAATACTTCGCCCCGATACTCGAGGCCCGTCGGGCCGAGCCGAAGGACGACTTGATCAGCGCGCTCGCTGCGGCCGAGATCGATGGTGAGAAGCTCGCAGACGAGGAGATCTACTCGTTTTTGCGACTGCTGTTGCCCGCCGGTGTGGAGACGACCTACCGGTCGCTGGGCAGCCTGCTCTTCGGGCTGTTGTCGGATCCTGCGCAATTAGAGGCGATCCGCGCCGACCGGTCGCTGCTGCCGCAGGCCATCGAGGAGGGCGTGCGCTGGGAGCCGCCACTGTTGACCATTACCCGGGTGGCGACCCGTGACACGGTGCTCGGCGGGGTTGAAATCCCGGCCGGCGCGACCGTGATGCCGATGCTGGGTTCGGCCAACCGGCAAGAGGACCGCTATCCGGACCCCGACACGTTCAACATTCACCGACAGGCCAAAGCCAATCTGGGCTGGGGGCACGGTGTGCACGTCTGTCTCGGCATGCATCTGGCACGGCTCGAAATGCGCACCGCTATCAACCTTCTGCTCGACCGGCTGCCCAATCTTCGGCTGGACCTCGACGGAAACGACCCGCATATCCGCGGGCAAGTCTTCCGGTCACCGACTTCGCTACCGGTGCTGTTCGATGCGCACTAGCCCACCCCGCAACGGTTGCACCTTGTCAATCGGCTAGTTTCCAGTAAGGCTCTCCGTAGGGTAACCAGAGCGCTGCGGGACGCCCGTCTAACGAGTCAAAAGAGAGTGACAGACATGACTGAGGCTGTAAAGGTCCGCTTCGAGCCGAAGATGATGATCGACGGCAAGCTCGTCGACGGCCAGGCCGGCACGTTCACCAACATCAATCCGGCAACCGAGGAGCCGATCGGCGAAGTTGCCGACGCGTCGAAGGAGGACATGCACCGGGCCATCGACGCTGCTCGGCGGGCCTTCGACGAGACCGATTGGTCGACCAACAAGGCGCTCCGTCAGCGCTGCCTGTTCCAGCTGCACGACGCGATCGAGGCCGAGAAAGAAGAACTGCGCGAGGAGCTCATCCTCGAAGTCGGCTCTCCTCGGGCGATCACCTTCGGCCCCCAGCTCGACGCCCCGCTGGCCGACGGGCTGAGGTACCCGGCCAGGCTGATCGACGAGTACGCATGGGAGACCGACCTGGGCGACCAGGTGATCAGCCTCACTGGCACGCTGACCACCCGCAAGGTCTGGCGGGAGCCGGTCGGCGTGGTGGGCGCGATCGTGCCGTGGAACTTCCCGTTCGAGGTCACCATCAACAAGCTCGGCCAAGCGTTGGCGACAGGCAACACCGTGGTACTCAAGCCGGCGCCCAACACCCCCTTCAACGCGACCCGCCTCGGCCGGTTGATCGCCGAGAAGACCGACATCCCCGCGGGCGTCGTCAACGTCGTCACCGCGTCGGATCACTTTGTGGGCGAGGAGCTCACGCTGTCGCCGAAGGTCGACCTGATCTCGTTCACCGGCTCGACGGTGGTCGGCCAGCGGATCATGGAAAAGGGCGCGGCGACGATGAAGCGGCTGTTCCTGGA
>JAFAID010000620.1 GCA_019236925.1 Mycobacterium sp.
GTTGTAGATCGGGGCGATCGGCCCGTAGACGAGTCCGATGAGCCCGCACAGCAGCAGGATCACCGGCAACGGCGGCAGCGTCGATATCAGCGCGGTGCTCACGCCCAGCGTCAACGTGGCCGTCAGCAACGTCCAGCGCCTGCTCAGGTGGCGGACCAGCAGCGGATACGCAACGCGCCGGCTAATCCGCCGATGCTCAACGCCACCAGCACCCGGCCCAAATGCGCAGGCTCACGCCGGTCGGTGAAGTACTTGGGGAAGCACACTTTCCATCGGCAGGTACAGGGCGGTCATCGCCAAGTCGATCAGTGCCAGCGTGCGCAGCACCCGCAGATTCCATACGAACCGCAGCCCGTCTGCCATCCCCGACCACAGCCCGTCGGGGCGTGCTGCACCAACTGGCGCCCGGCGGGCGAGCGATTTTGGCCGGTCAGGCACAGTAGAGCGGTGAGCCTCGCCCAACTCGCCCACCCACGGACCGGTGCTTTCTTCGATTCACCGGTGCAGCCCGGCACCGGCTGGCCCGGCGATCTCGCGACCGCCCGCACCGCGGTGGCGTCGGCGCAAGCGCAGGTGGCCGCGATGGCTCTGGCCGCCGAATCCGCGGCACAGCTGGACGCCGAGGTATCGGTGTGCCGGGCCTGCCCGCGATTGGTCGAGTGGCGTGAGCAGGTCGCGCTGACCAAACGACGGTCGTTCGCCGAGCAGCCGTATTGGGGCCGGCCGGTGCCGGGCTGGGGGTCCGAGCGTCCACGGCTGATGATCGTCGGGCTGGCCCCGGCCGCGAACGGCGCCAACCGGACCGGTCGGGTGTTCACCGGCGACCGATCCGGCGATGTGCTGTACGCGGCGATGCACCGGGCCGGGTTGGCGAATTCACCGATCAGCGTGGATGCCGCCGACGGCCTGACGCTGAACGGCACCCGGGTGGCGGCCGCGGTGCGGTGTGCGCCGCCGGACAACGCGCCGACGCCTGCCGAGCGGGCGACCTGCGCGCCGTGGTTGACCGCCGAGTGGCGGCTGACCGGCGGCGACGTGCGGGTCATCGTGGCGCTGGGCGGATTCGGCTGGCGTTCAGCGCTGGACATGGTCCGTTCCGGCGGTGGTCAGGTTCCGCGCCCGCAGCCGAAGTTCGGGCACGGCGCCGCCGCGACCCTGCACGCCGCGCACGGGGAGGTGGTGCTGCTGGGCTGCTACCACCCCAGTCAGCAGAACACGTTCACCGGCAAGCTGACCACGGCGATGCTCGACGAGGTCTTCGGCCGGGCCGCGGCGATCGCAGGACTATCGCGGTGAACACCGGTGTTGACGCTGTCATGCGTCTTTCTGTGCTCGATCTCGTCCCGGTGCGCACCGACCAGACCACGTCGGACGCGCTGGCGGCGACCGTCCGCCTGGCGCAGACCGCCGACCGGCTGGGCTTCACCCGCTACTGGGTTGCCGAGCACCACAACATGCCGTCGGTGGGTGCGACCAGCCCGCCGGTGTTGATCGCCTACCTGGCGGCGCAGACGTCGCAGCTGCGGCTGGGGTCAGGTGGTGTGATGCTGCCCAACCACGCGCCGCTGGCGGTGGCCGAGCAGTTCGCGCTGCTGGAAGCCGCCGCGCCGGGCCGCATCGACCTCGGCATCGGCCGCGCGCCCGGCTCGGACCCGATGACGTCGATCCTGTTGCGCGGCGCCGCCGGACGAGACAATCGAGACATCGATCAGTTTCCGGAGTATCTCGACCACGTGCGGGCGATGATGAGCGCCCGCGGAGTGCCCGTCCAATTGCGCGACGGGGACTACATTCTCAAGGCCACGCCGGCCGCAGCCAGCGAGCCGCGGCTCTGGCTGCTCGGCTCGTCGATGTACTCGGCCCGGTTGGCCGCGGTTAAGGGGTTGCCCTACGTGTTCGCTCACCACTTCTCCGGTAAGGGCACCGAGGAGGCGCTGGCGCTGTACCGGTCGCAGTTCGTGCCCAGCGAGCTGGCCGCCGAGCCGGTGACGTTCCTTACCGTCAACGCCGCGGTGGCCGAAACCCATGACGAAGCAATGGCATTGATGTTGCCGAACCTGCACATGATGGCCCGGTTGCGGACCGGGCAACCGCTTGGGCCGCTGGAACTCGTCGAGGACGCTCGCGGCGCGCAGCTGACACCCGAGCAGCAGCGCATCGTGCGCAGCGGACTCGAGCGCGCGGTCCTCGGCACACCCGTTGAGGCCGCCGAGCAGCTGCACGCGCTGGCGAAACGGTTCGACGTCGACGAGGTGATGGTGCATCCCGTCGCGTCGGCGCACCGCGGCACCGATCCTGCGACGGCTCCGGGTCGCGAGACCACGCTGGAACTGCTGGCCAAGGAGCTGTTCTAAGGCGATGAAGGCGTCAGCACGACGACCGGAATCGGCCGCGACGTCTTCTTCTGATACCCCTCGTACCGGTTGAAGTTGTTCTTGTTGACGATCTGCCACAGCCGGGCGTAGTCCGGGTCATCGGGCAGCACGGGTTTGGCTGTCACACCGAAACGCTTTGGCCCGACGTTGATTTCGACGCTCGGGTTGGCTTTCAGATTGTGATACCACCCGGGCGCCTTCGGATCGCCGCTCTTGGAGGCGACGATCAGGTAGTTGCCGCCATCGCGGGCATAGCTCAGCGACGTGGTGCGGGCTTTGCCGGTCTTGGCGCCGACGGTGTGCAGCAGCAGGCTGGGTACCCCCAGCGTGCGGTGCCCGATCCAGCCGTTGGTGTTGCGATAGACGGCGTCGTGCACTCGCAACACGGTGGGCAGCAAAGTCTGTTCAATCCAGGGAGGAGGAGCCATTTGCCCAGTATTACCGCTCGGCGTCGATCCGTGCCAACGCCTCCCTCAAAATCTGACCGGTCGCTTCGCGGTCGGGGTCGCGGCGTAGCAGGAGACCCTTGGCCACCGACAGTTTGTCGCCGTTGCGCCGCGGCAGCACGTGCAGGTGAACGTGGAACACCCTTTGGAAGGCGGCGGGCCCGTCGTTGATCCCGATGTTGGTGGCGTCGGCCAACTCCGTGGAGCGGGCCGCCTTGGCGATACGCTGTCCGATCGCCACCATGTCGGCCAAAGTCTCCGGCGGGGTGTCGGTGAGATCGACGGTGTGCTTTTTCGGCATCACCAGGGTGTGGCCGCGGGTGAACGGGCGGATGTCGAGGATGGCCAGGTAGCCGTCATCTTCGTAGATGCGGATGGCCGGTGCCTGATCGGCGACGATCGCACAGAACACACACGACATGCCGTCACGGTAGCGCCGCGGCGATCGCGGTGATGGCCCGGTCGAGGATTGCCCGCGTGGTGCCGAAGTTCAGCCGCGCGAAACCCGAACCCACGGTGGCGCCGAACGGGATGCCGGGGCTCAGCGCCACCTTGGCGTTCGCGAGCAGATGCTCCGCGGGTTCGGTCGGCAGCTTCAGCGCACGGAAATCCACCCACGACATGTAGGTCGCCTCCGGAGTATTGACTTTCACGCCCGGGCTCAACGCCGGCAGGGTTGCGGCGAGGTGATCGCGGTTTGCCCGCAGGTAGCCGAGCAGCCCGTCGACCCAGCCGGCGCCGTAGTTGTAGGCGGCGATGTTGGCGCGAATACCTACGGTGGACACCCCCATCTTGTGCAGCTTGTTGATGTGCTCCCACTCGCGGGCGTCGTGCTCGTTGGACAGGACGACCTGCGCGCAAATCAGGCCGGGCAGGTTCCATCCCTTGGAAGCCGACATCAGCGTGACGACCGTGTGCGCGGCCGTGTCGGAGACCGAGGCCGCTGCGACGTGCGGCCGTCCGTACACCAGCGGTGCGTGGATCTCGTCGGCGATGACCCGTGCATCGTGGCGGGCGGCGATGTCCACGATGGCGCGTAGCTCGTCCTCACGGAACGCGGTACCCAACGGGTTGTTCGGATTGCACAGAATCAGCGATCCGGCACCGCCCGCGAATGCCGCGTCGAGGGCATCCAGATCCAGCACGTATCGACCCGAATCCTGCTGCAGCATCGGGATTTCCACACGTTGACGACCGGTGATCTGCAGGAGGTCGAAGAACGGCATGTAGGCGGGAACGGGCAGCACCACCGGACTCTCGGGTCTGGTCAGGAAGTGGATGACGAGCTCCAATCCCTTGAGGACGTCGGGAACCACCCGAACCCACTCCGGCGCAACCCGCCAGCCGTAGCGGTGTTGGCACCAATCGGCAGTTGCGCGCGGTAGGGTCTCCTCGCGAAACGCCGGATAGCCGAACTCCTCGTTGGCAACGCACGCGCGGATGCCGTCGAGTACCGCCGGGGCAGTGGCGAAATCCATCTCGGCGATCCACAGTGGCAACACGTCGGGCCCGAAATGATTCCACTTGATCGTCTTACGCCCGCGGAGTTGCTGCTCGGTCAATTGATCGAACGCCGTGCCGTCCATCCCAGTAGTCTGCCTCGAAGTGGATGTGAGAGATCTGGCCTTCGCGGGAGCTGCCGAACAAGCGCGGATGCTGGCCGACGGCACGATCACCGCGCCGGCGCTGCTCGAGGTCTACTTGGAACGGATCGCGCGGCTGGATCCGCAGCTGCGCAGCTATCGGGTGGTCTTCGCCGATGGCGCGCGCCAGGAGGCCGAGGCCGCGCAGCGCCGCCTTGATGCCGGCGAGCGGCTACCACTGCTCGGGGTTCCGGTCGCGATCAAAGACGACGTGGATGTCGCCGGCGAGATGACGACGTTCGGCAGCAGCGCCGTCTCGACGCCGGCAACCCGCGACGCGGAGGTGGTCGCGCGACTGCGGGCTGCGGGCGCGGTGATCATCGGCAAAACCAGTGTGCCGGAAATGATGATCTTCCCGTTCACCGAATCACTGACGTTCGGAGCGACCCGCAACCCGTGGGACACCGCGGTCGCTCCAGGTGGCAGCAGCGGCGGCAGCGGGGCGGCGGTCGCCGCCGGGCTGGCGCCATTGGCATTGGGTTCCGACGGTGGTGGCTCGATTCGCATCCCTTCGGGCTGGTGTGGTCTGTTCGGGCTGAAGCCGCAACGCGATCGGGTCCCGCTGGGACCGCACGACGACGCCTGGTGCGGGCTGAGCGTCAACGGTCCGATCGCGCGGTCGGTGAAAGACGCTGCGTTGTTTCTTGATGTCACGACCACGATGCCCGGCCCGGATGGCGGATTCGTAGGCGCCGCCACTCGCGAAGCCGGTCGGCTGCGAATTGCGTTGAGCACCAAGGTTCCACCGCCGTTGGTCGTCAACATCGGCAGGGAGCAACGGGCGGCGGTCGACGAGGCGGGTGCGCTGCTGCGCACACTTGGCCACGACGTCGTCGTGCGCGACCCCGACTATCCACCGGCAGCCATCTACGCCAACTACCTGCCGCGCTATTTCCGGGGCATCTACAACGACGTGCGCACACTGCCGCACCAAGATCGACTGGAGGCGCGCACCCGTAACATGGCGCGCATCGGGTCGCTGCTCTCTGACCGGCGGATGGCGGCCGTGCGCGCGGGGGAGTCGGCGCTGGCCGCGCGGATCCAGTCGATCTTCGACGATGTCGACGTCGTCATCACCCCGGGCAACGCGACAGGACCGTCTCGCGTCGGCGCCTACCAACGCCGCGGCGCCATCTCGAGCTTGCTGCTGGTGTCGAGGCGGGTGCCGTTCTTCGAGATCTGGAATCTCACCGGCCAGCCGGCCGCCGCCGTGCCATGGGGGCTTGACCGCAACGGCGTTCCGTTATCGATCCAGCTGGTCGGTCGCCCGCGCGACGAGGCGACGCTGCTGACGCTGGGCGCGCAGATCGAGGCGAGGCGGCCGTGGGCGGACCGGCGACCGCCCGTGTCATGACGACGCGATCACCCGCCAAGCGTCCAGCTTCTGGCCCGATGGCATCGCACGCGCCGGGCTGGTGGACGGCAGCAGC
>JAFAID010000214.1 GCA_019236925.1 Mycobacterium sp.
AGCCCACATTTCGGCGTAGAGGGCCTCGGTGGCCGCGATCGCCGGAGTGTTCTGACCGAGGATGTTGGTTGCCACCAACGCCGCCAACTGAGCGCGGTTGGCCGCGACGGCCGCCGGTGGCACCGTCATCGCGAACGCGGCCTCGAACGCCGCCGCGGCCGCCCTGGCCTGGTAACCCGTTTCCTCAGCCTGGGTGGCCGTCGTGGTCATCCAATCCACGTACGGTGTGGCCGCGGCCGCCATCGATGCTGACGCCGGTCCCAACCAGGACCCTTCGGCCAGGCCGGTGACCACCGAGGAATAGCTGGATGCGGCTGAACTCAGCTCGGCGGCCAGCACATCCCATGCTGATGCGGCTGCCAGCATCGGCCCCGAACCGGGACCGGCATACATGCGGGCAGAGTTGATCTCTGGTGGTAATGCCCCGAAATCCATTGCAGCAGCCCCCCTTATCCCGCAGCGACCGCGTTAGCGGCTTCGGTGGCTGCGTAGGACCCTGCGCTGGTGCTCAGGGTGGACACGAACATTTCGTGAATCGCCGCCGCTTGAGCGCTGACCGCTTGATACAGCTGGGCGTGCGCGGTGAACTGAGCCGCGGCAAGCGCCGACACCTCGTCGGCGGCGGCGGGAATGACCGCCGTCGTCGGGGTGGCTGCGGCGGAGTTGTGGGCGGCAAGATCCGCACCAACCCCCTGCAGGTTGCCGGCCGCTGCGGACAGCGCTTCCGGCTGCGTGGTAACGAATGACATGGACTTCTCCTTAGTGAAGAGTCCGACCCGGAGACGGGCGTCGGTCGCTGTGCTGCTGGCGGGTGTGCGCTGTACCCGTCGGCCGAGGAAAGCGGAGACAGGGTTTGGCGCAACCCGATTCAGTTGGCGAAGTCGCTGCCGCGATCGGATCGGAATGAAACGGCCATCGATATCTGATGGTTCTGCGCAGAACGATCAGCGGAACTCAGCCTCGGCCCCACCTCCTCACGGCCAGCACACCCCCATGCCGTCAAGAGAGGTAGGACGCCCAACGGGACCGTCGGGTGGCACCCCTCTCGCCGGAGCTTTGGCACCACACGGCGTATCCGGTCAAGCCGGAAGCCACTTGGGCTCAACCCTTAACCCGGGAGGAGCTGTCCTGACCCTGGGCGTCTCTCGACGTTCGAGGTCAGTGGCCTATATCCGTGCAGACGCCTCACCTAGCGAGGTGCATGTAACGTATTTGTAAAATCATCGTCGCAGCGGAGTTACCGCCCGTCAATGCAACACTCGGCGGACTATCGGTAAATTGCCGCACTGTACAGAAATCGGTTTGAGCTGTGTCGGCGTTACAGGTCCGTCTTAGCTGGCTGGCGCCGACGTTTCGGACGGCTAGTCGGTCTTCTTCTCTGCCACCGCGGCGCTGAGGCCCTCGGCGAGGTCGTCGCGGGTCAATTCCTTGAACCGGCGCAGTTGATCCTGGCTGAACTCGTCGAAGTCGCTGGCCAACACCGCGTCGAGGTCCTCGTCGTCGAGGCGGAAGCTGCGGTGATCGCGAGCCTTTTCGACCACGTTGCGCACGAACCCGGCATTTCCCAGCGTGTCGATGCCGCGGATCAGGTCGCCATCCGACGAGATGGTCTCGTCGTCGTAGAACCTGGTGTAGTGCGGCAGCAACACGTCGACGGCGTCATCGGTGATCACGTCTTCGTTTTCCCGGCCCATCAGCTGGGTCAGCGCGATCAGTTCTTTCGGGTTGTAGCTGTAGAACTCGATCACGGTGGAAAACCGGCGTCGCAGACCCTGGTTGACCTCCAGCATCTTGTCCATCGCTTTGGCGTAGCCGGCTCCGAACACCACCAGCTCGTCGCGGTGATTCTCCATGTAGAGCAGCAAGGTGTTGATGATCGCGTTGCCGTAGGCGTCACCGGTGGAGTAGCCACTCTCGTACAGGTTGTGCATCTCGTCGAAGAAGACGGCCCCGCCCAGGGCTTCCTCGAGCATCTCCTCGGTGTTCTTCTCCGCATCGGCCATGTAGCGGCCGAGCAGCTTCGCGCGGCTCGTCTCGACCACCAACGGCTTACGCAGCACGGTCAAACCGCACAGTTGCTTGCTGAACGCGCGGGCCACCGTCGTCTTCCCGGTGCCGGGAGGTCCCAGCAACAAGGTGTGTCGCGACGTCACCGGCACCGGTAGGCCCATCTTGGCGCGCGCCAGATTCACCTTCGTCGTCGACTTGATCAGCTTGATTTCCCGCTTGGCCTGTTCCATCCCGAGCATCGCGTTGAGCTCGGCGTCGCCTTCGTCCAAGTACTTCTTGGCCATCTCGGCGTGACGGGCGGCCTCGGCCTGTTCGCGTGTGGGCGCGCTGTCCGGATCCCACGGATCCGTCCGGGCCTCAATGGTTTCCGGGTCGGTCAGCACCAGCCGATAATTGGTGTTGTCCAATGCCTCGCGCGCCGGGGTGAACTTGGCATCGCGGGAGTACACCCGGCGTAAGGCCTCGACGGCTTCCTCTTCACGGCCCAGATGCCGCAAACACATTCCCTGGGTGTACATCGCGACATTGGCGGCGCTGGGAACCCGGTCGCCCTCGATCGCCTCCTGGGCACGACGGGTCGCTTCCTCGAACACACCTAGCGACGCCAGCGCGGTGGTGGCCATCGCCGCCCCGGCGGCCTTCAGCTCAGGGTGCCGCCAGGTGGCCCCGGGCGGGAACTGGACGAGTACGTCGGGCCAGCGGCCGGTGCGGAAGTGCAGCAGCCCCCGCACATACTTGACCAACTCCTCTTCGGAGGGGCTCCGTGGCGTGATCGAATCCAACATCTCCGCTGCTTCGGCGTACCGTTTCGCTTCGGTGAGAGCGGCCGCGTAGCCGGCGGCCAGCGACTCCACGCTGGTGACCGCCAGCTTCAGGAACATCCCGTCGGAAATCTCCGGCCGGAACTCCAACTCGGACAGGCTCAGCCGGCGGATCTCCCAGCCGAACGTCTTGACCGATTGCCATGCGCCGGTGAGCACCTCGATGCTCTGGTCACCGGCCAGCACCCGGGCCAGCCACGCGTCGCACATGTCCGGATCGAGCCGGGTGGCCGTGGTGAACATCTGCGACGCCACTTGCGGATTGTGGCTCGGCTGGAGCCCGTTGACCGAAATTCCGGACGCCAGAAGCCCGGCAACCATCGCGTTCCGGGCATCTGCCGCGCCGGGCTGCGGCTGGGTCATCGCAAGGCTTCGGCGTGACCCTGTTGACGGGCTACCGCACCGACCGGAACCAAGATGCCCTCGCCGTCGTCGAGTATCCGACTCGGCATCGGGAGCGGCTTACGCGACGACGGCGCCGGAAGGCTCGCGGCTACCGCGCCCAGCTGGCGGCCGGTGAGCCGGTTCAGCCCGCTGAACGCCTCCTTGCGCAGCCGCTGGTGGCTGTGGTAGCGCACCCAGGCCGCCACGTCGGCTTCACGACCGTCCGCGATGAGCCGGATCGTCATCACGGTGACGTCGGCATCGGCGAGCCACAGCTCCGCGAGCGTCTCGCTGGTGATGTCCGAAGGCGACACCCAGAAGCTGGTCACGTATCCGTCGGGGGTCTTGAGGTAGCGCCAGAACGGCCGAATGTGAGCTGGTTGGAGTCCGGCCAACACGGCGTCGTCCACGTCGTTGATTTCGTCCGCGGTCAGCGGCCGGGCTGAGCAGCCGTGCCCGTCGAGATCATGAGCCAGCCGCTCGGTAGCCGCGGCCAGGGTGCAGGCGACGGAATCGCGCGCGGCGACCGCCTGGACGTTGCGCAGCGGGTTCATGCGCAATACCAGCCAGGTGTTGCGCTCCTCGAGCGGCCGTCGACCGCCGGCGCCGCCGACATCGTCTTGGGCCGCCGATTTGACACCTTGACTGCCGTGACGTGTTCCCACCGACACGATGTCGACACTGTCCAGGCGGACATCGAATTGGCGCAGTGCCTCAATGACGGCTTCCAGCGGAATTGCTGTCGGTAACGCATCCGGATGGCGGTGCCGTCCTGACGCTGCCTCACCCATGCCTTCGACCGAGATCACACCGATCAGCTGGCCGTCGTACTCACGCACTCCGACCGTTTCCTTGCTGAAGCGACGCTTGTGATCGATCGCAGGGGTGCAGCCGACGGTCAGCGCCTCTGGGTCGGCGTACCAATTTCGCACCCGCGCGATCGGCGCCGACGCAACGGGAACTCCCCCGTTGGTTACGAGAGCAACGACCGTCACTATCACCGCGAGGCCGACAGCTACCCAAAAGGCCGCATGACCGGCCTGCCACGACTCGGGCAATCGACTCGCAATCACCAGTAGCGCAACGTCAATGAGAAACACCACGGTGACCCGCGGCCACGACAGGGCCAGCCCGTACTCACGCTGTGCCTTCATTCCTGTCTCCCTGTTTTTCGCATCAGCAGAGCCGCACCTAACACCAAGCCGGCTAGTATTAGCGCGCCCAGTAGTCCACCAGCGGCGACCCATACCGGCACCATGTCGCGCGGAGGAGGCGCCGGAGGCATATTCAGAGGCGCCCCCGACTCTTTCGGCAAGACGGACCCGTCGGGTACATCCCACGTCAGCGCGGCGACCGGGTCGATGACCCCGTAGCCGATCTGGTTGTCCACTCCGCGAGCGGGTGCTCTGGCGGTCCGAGTCAACCGGTTGATGACCTGATGCGCCGACAGTTGCGGATATTTCGCCCGCACCAGAGCCGCCACACCGGACACGATCGCGGTGGAGAAACTGGTGCCGGATGGCACCAGCAACGAGTTGTCCGGACCGTCAATCGCGTTGACCAGGCTGTCATCTCGTGGTGAGAACCCGACGACGTCGGTACCGGGTGCCGCGATCGACACCCACGGGCCGGCCACGCTCAACTTGTCCATCGGCGCGCCAGAGGCATCCACGGCGCCGACGGTCAGAACGTAGTCGCTGTACCACGACGGGGTTACCACCGTGGTCGCACCGTTCCAGTCCCGGGAATCCTTGGGGTGCAAGGGATCTACCATCGGGTTTTCTTTGCAGTCGCGCTGGTTGGTGTCGCCTGCGGCGGCGACGATCACCGCATCCTTATCGACGGCCGCGTAACGGACCGCGGCACCCAGGTCGGGCGCGTCGATGACACTGCGCGCGCTCATGCACATGACCATGGAGATGTTGATCACCCGCGCGCCCATGTTGGCCGCGTGCACGATCGCCCGCGCCATGGTGAAAATGTTGTCCCGCTTCTGCCGCGTCTGCGGGTCCTCGTCGCCGGTGTACGCGTCCTTGAGGCTAAACGCCTGGCTGGCCTGGCGGATCGAGATCAACTCCGCGTCGGGTGCAATCCCTACGAACGCGTCGGACGGCCCCGCCGGTGGAGGATCCAGCGGCGGGGGTGCGGCCGGTCGCGGGTAATCGACCGAAATCACATGCCCGCCACGGGAATAGCCGGGCAGCACGGTCGTGCCATGACCGCCGTAGGCCGCACCCGGCGAGTTGGGCTGTGCCGGTGCCGGCGAGTTGGGCTGTGCCGGCGACGGCGAGTTGGGCTGTGCCGGCGACGGCGAGTTGGGCTGTGCCGGCGACGGCGGACCCTGCTCCTCCGCCGACGATGGCGCCGCCGGAGCGGGCACAAGCGTGATCGTCTGGGGAGGCGGCGGCGCCACACTGATCGTCTGGGGAGGCGGCGCCGGCGGCGGTGGTTCCCTGGTCGGAACCGGCAGTGGTCGCCTCGGGCCCGGCGCCCCGGAACCCTCAGCGCTCGCCGGGGCCCCGCCGATCATCGACGCCACCAGCGTCCCGTGCGCGTCGCAGTCGGACAGGCCGTCACCGCCGCCCATCACAAAGTCGCCGCCGGGAACGAGGTGCGGCAGTCTCGGGTGCGGGGTCACGCCGGTGTCGATGACGGCGATCCTCACCCCGCCGCCCCGACCGAAGCGCCAGGCCTCGGGCAGGTTGAGCATGTCCATGTATTTCGGCTGCACCCGAAAGTCAGAGCCCGGCAACACCCCAACTTCGGTGCAGTACGAATTCTGCTTCATGGGTTGGGGCGGGCCGGGCGGGGCGTCGGGCGGTACCGCCGCCGGGTCGATGCCCGGAGGGTCGATCGCGTATGCGGGCGACCCGGACAGCGCTACCGAGGCAACAATGAGCGTCGTGGTAGCCACTGCGACCGCGCGGAGCGGTCGCAGTGGGCGGCTACCGGTAGCGGATCGCTGCATAGACATTCATCAACCACAATGCCAGTGGGAAGATCGGCATCAGGCAGAGGTACTCAACCCATTCCACGAGCTTGCGGAACAGCGGGCTGTAGATGGTGTTGGGTACCGTCGCCGCGGCCACCAGTCCCGCCGCAGGCAGCAGCACCACCAGGGCGACGCCTGCTGACAGCGACGCCGCCGAGGACAGCGTCAGCACGTAGCGGACAGCAATCGCCCCGACGATCAGGACCGAGGTGACGGCCAGGATGATCGCCTGCAAACGGTCGACGTAGGAGCGACCGCGCAGCATCAGGAAGCCGGCAGTGACAGCGGCCAGCAACAGCGGCAACCACCGTTGGCCGGCACGCGGATCGCACAAGCCCACCAGGGACACGATCGTCAGCACACCCAGACCGAACAGCAATCCGGTCAGGAACGACCGGGCCCGCTCGGCCCGCAGCACGACTTCTTGGATAGACGCGGGGCCTTCCAGGGTCGGACGGCCACCGCCAATCGGGTGCACCACGGTGGTCGGCAGATCAGGCCGGGCCTCGAACACCCAGCGGCTGGTGGCAGACGGGAACACCGGCAACCGGATGCCGGACAACCAGCGAGAAAGGGCAGGCGCACTTTGGTAGCCGAACACACAGACCAGCAGTATGCAGGTCAGCAGCGTCACCATGCCGGTGTCAAATGCCATCGAGGCCAGGCTCGCGGTCGTCGCCGCCAGGCAGACGGTGACGATGGCGGTGCCGGTAGCCAGCCGACGGCCGGTGAACCGCATCGCCAGCATCGCGCCGACACCGGCGACCGCGAAACCCATCACCGCGTGCGGTGCGCCGACCGGACCGGGGGGCGCCGCCGCCGCCGCCACCGTAAGTGGCGCCAGCCCGCTCCACAGCAAGATGTCGCCCGCGCGGCGGTTTTGCACCGTCTTGGCGCGCGCCAGGATCATCAGCGCCGCCGTGATCACCAGCACCGCGATGATCGCGGCGTAGGGCGCCGGGAGCCACGATTCGTGCTCCGAGCGGAACCAGCCCAGCAGCCCCGAGCCCAACAGCACCCCGGTCGCGACCATTGCGGCACCGACCTGGATGGCCACGGTCGGGTTGATCGGTGCGAACCGCTTGCTCAGGCTCACCGACACGGCCGTCGAAATGTGCTCGATGACCTGGGATCGGTGCTCGGTGTCTTCGACGAACCGCAGCCACAGCCGGTCGCCGTCGAAGATGTCCTGCTCGCTCAACGACTGGGCGGCCCGCAGCGGGGTGCCGTCAACCAGACACAGCGCCCACCTGCCGCGCTGCTTGGCTTCGAGTGCCGGCAGACCCAGCTCCCGCAGTCGGACGTTGATGACCTTGAGCAACGGGTCGATCATCACCGAGACTGGGGCGTTGGCGTCCAGCAGCACGCCGATTTGGGCGCCCTCGCCGGCGATGATGCCAACAACCGCGGACTGAGCCGAAGAGATTGCCTCTGAACCAGGCTGTGTCGCCTCGGCTACCGCGGTCATCGTGCCACCCCTCTGTCGACGAATTCTGGGTACATGTGCCTTGCCTCGCTATTTGTAATTGCGACGTCGCGTCCCAATTGTTGAGCAGATTCTAGAATATTTTGCTGCATCCGCACCATGAGTGAATGCTGCTCCGAAAATCCTTGGTATGCGGGGTACTTCCGTAACGATTGGTTAAACTCTGCTATGAGTTTTCCACTCGCCGTACGGGAGGGTCTCTAAAACCGTCTTCACCCCGACCTGGACCAACTGCGGAGTGGCCGGGCAGATGGCCAACCAGGCCTCGTTCGACCCGGCGGTACGCGCTTGCTGGTACATCGCGATGCGCCCACCCGATCCGTCTTTCAGCGACAGCACCGAGGCGCTGGGCGCCTTGGCGTCGTCCTGGTACTGCCTGGCGTAGACCGCGGCCTCAGCAGCCGGATCTGACAGCGCCTGTCCCAGCGCGGCGACCGTCGCCGCGCTGATGCCGAGTCGCCGCAGATCGCCGCCGGAGAAGACGTTGAACCCGGAGCTCTGCCAGGCTTTCGTGATCTCCAGCATTTCCTCAAGCGGCACGTTCACGGCGTTGATCGCCGCGGGATCGGCGTGGTGGATCGACTCCAGTGCGTCGAAGAGCAGCGCCGCGATCGAGGCAGTATCCGCGACCGAGACGTCGTCGATGGTGATCTCGTCGCCTACCCGCACCGCCGAGACCCAGTGCTGGCCACGGCGGGCCAGCAGCACCCGGAACTCGTTGTCCGGGATGTCACGGGATCCCACTTGCTCCTCTTCGCCGCCTTCTTCCTGTTCCTTGACGCCGTAGAGCAGCTTGCCCCGGGACAGCAACGCGACGACCTCGAGATCCGGCGCGGCCAACACCCGCATCCGGGCGGCCACCGCCTCGTTGACCGTCTCGCCCGTCACGATGCCCTGTTCCCGCATGACCGCCATGCCGGGATGCTGGTTCAGCCAGTCCATCGAATCGGTGGAAACGAAAGGCCGGCACCGCAACTCGGGCGCGACGTGGCGAATATCCAGCAACGCCTGCAACATCCAGAGACCCTCGACGTTGACTGTGATATCAGTACGGGTGGTTTGATCCATTACTACTCTCGTGTCTCGAAGTCCTCGGTTACCGCACGACGCGGCAGCACACCCGGATCGGTGTGCTGCCGCGCCAATGGGTGATTTTTAGGCCCAGCTGGAGCCGACGGCGTTGTCGGTGGAGTTCATGTTGTTGCCCGCCGTCTGCACCTTCTGGCCGTGCTGGTTGGCTTGTTCGTAGATG
>JAFAID010000023.1 GCA_019236925.1 Mycobacterium sp.
CCTCGGCCCGAGCCGGGCCGCATCGTCGCCGGGGCGCCTTTCGCCCGACTCGCCAGTGCGCGGCTGTATCTGTGCACCGACGCGCGGCGCGATCGTGGCGATCTGGCCGAGTTCGCCGATGCCGCCCTGGCCGGCGGGGTGGACATCATTCAGCTGCGCGACAAGGGCTCGACGGGTGAGCACCAGCTGGGTCCGCTGGAGGCGCGCGAAGAGCTGGCGGCGCTGGAGATCCTCGCCGACGCGGCACGTCGGCATGGCGCCCTGGTAGCCGTGAACGACCGCGCCGACATCGCCCGCGCCGCCGGCGCCGACGTGCTGCACCTTGGCCAGGATGACCTGCCACTGGCGGTGGCGCGCGACATCGTCGCACCGGACACGCTGATCGGCCGGTCGGCGCACGATCACGGCCAGGTGGCCGCGGCGATCGCCGAGCCCGTCGACTACTTCTGCGTCGGGCCCTGCTGGCCGACCCCCACCAAGCCCGGACGCCCGGCGCCGGGCCTGCAACTGGTGCGCGTCGCCGCCGATCTGGCACCCGACAAACCGTGGTTCGCCATCGGCGGCATCGACACCGGCCGGCTGCCAGATGTGCTGGAGGCCGGCGCCCAGCGCATCGTCGTGGTCCGGGCGATCACGGCGGCGGAGGATCCGCGGGCTGCGGCCGAGCGGCTCAGTTCGGCGCTTGCAGCAGCGAGCTGATCCGGGAACTCAGCATGGACGGCGCATGGTTCGGTTTGCCCGCGGTACACCACACGAAAACGCCCGCCTCGATCTCGAGGGTGCGCGGGAGGTGACGCCGCCGCTCGTCACCGAAGCTCAACGGCACGATTGCCGGCGCGGTGCGCAGCCGTTGCCAACTGGCGGCGAACCCGGGATGCAGCGGTAGCTCGGCCACCTCGTCTTCGCTGATCCAGCGCAGTTCGGCGCTTTCCCGGTTGGGCACGGTGTGCAGCAGTTCGCCCGCGTCCGCGATGACGGTGGTGTACGTCCAGTCCGTGCCACTGGCGGTGGCGGTGATGACGGTCGCCCGCACCGCAAGCCGCTCACTGGGCAACCCCGCCTCCTCATGCGCCTCCCGGACGGCGGCCTGCTCGGCGGTCTCATGGCTGTCGCGGGCACCGCCCGGCAGGGCCCACGTTCCGCCCTGATGACTCCACGGCGCCCGATGCTGCAGTAACACCGCCGGTGTGCCGTCGGGCCGGGGCGCTCTGAGCAGTAGGCCGGCCGCGCCGTGCCGGCCCCAGTAATGCATGCCGGTGTCCGACACCACCCATCCATCTCCGTCGCCGCGCACTCGTTCAGGATAAGCAGCCCTCGCCCGACGACGATGCGGCCAGTGCAGCTGGCCGAGGCGGGGCACCCCCAGCCGCGCAGCTGGCCGAGGTGGGGGCACCCCCAGCCGCGCAGCGGCGAGGGGGCAAGTCGGGCAATCGCCCTCAGGTCCCCGCATCTGGGGAAAACACTCTTAGACTTCGCTTATAGAGTTCGTGACACGTACGCCCGAAAGATGAGGTCCGAACAGACGTGACCGTTGAGTTGGCGCATCCGTCGACCGAGCCACTGGGTTCGCGATCGCCGACCGAACCGGCCCACCCCCGCTCGTGGTTCGCCGCGACGACGCCGGGCCGCATCCTGACCATTGGTCTCGTCCTGGCGATCCTCGGCGGGCTCAGCGCTTTTGCCACCTCGACCACGATCAACCAGCGGCAGCAAGCGTTGACCACTGTGTTGAACCACACCGAGCCGCTGGCGTTCGCGGCCGGACGCCTTTACACCACACTGTCGGTGGCCGATGCGGCGGCCGCGACCGCTTTCATCGCTCAGACCGAGCCGCGCACCGTCCGGCAGCGCTACGAGCAGGCGATCACCGACGCTGCGGTGGCGGTGACCCGGGCGTCGAGCGGGCTCACCGACGAGCCGCTGGTGCAGTTGCTCGGGCGGATCAACGCCGAACTGGCGATGTACACCGGGCTGATGGAGATTGCCCGCACCAATAATCGGGCGGGTAACCCGGTCGGGTCGTCGTATCTGTCCGAGGCGTCGGCGCTGATGCAGTCGACGATCCTGCCCGACGCGCAACAGCTTTACCGGCAGACTTCGGCACGGGTGGACGCCGAGACCACGGCATCGACGCAGATCCCGGCTCCGGTGATCCTCGTCGTTGCTATCACTGCGATCTTCGGCGCCTTCGCCCACCGCTGGCTGGCCCGTCGCACCAAACGGCGAATCAACCCTGGTCTTGTCGCGGGCGCACTTGCCATTCTCGTTATGGTGGTATGGGTGGGAACTGCCCTGGCGATTTCCACCAGCGCGTCGCGCAGCGCCAAAAACACTGCGGCAGAATCGCTGAAGACCATCACCGACATGTCCATCAGTGCCCAGCAGGCTCGTGCCGATGAGACGCTGTCGCTGATCCGCCGCGGGGACGAAGAGGTCCGCAAACAGTCCTTCTACGAACGCATCGACGCCATGCACAAGCAGCTCGACGAATATCTGTCCCGCCCCGACGCCGTCGACAAGGCCGACTTGCAGGGCGCCGACCAACTGCTGGCCCAGTGGCGGCGGGCCGACGACCGGATCAACTCCTACATCGCGGTGGGCAATTATCGGGCCGCCACCCAGGTCGCGCTGGGTACTGGTGAGAACGACTCCACCCCCGCGTTCGACAAACTCGACCGCGCTCTGGGTAAGGCCATGGAGCAAAGCCGCAACGAACTGCGCGACGACATCCGCAACGCGCGCAGCGGGCTGGCCGGCGCGACGGTCGGTGGTGTGGTGCTCAGCCTGGGCGCGGCCATTGCGGTCGCCCTTGGGTTGTGGCCCCGGCTGAGCGAGTACCGATGACCCGGCGCCTGCCCCGCATCCTGTGCGCCGCCCCCGCGGCGGGCATGGGTACCTGGTGGCGACCCGCTGCGCCCGGCTTCGCCGCGCTGGCGATCGCCACGGTGCTGGCCGGGTGTAGCCAGTCGGCCGCCACGGTGGCGACGCCGGCGCCGACCCTGCCGCCACCCACACCGGCCGGTATGCAGGAGATGCCACCCACCCCGCCGCTGCCGCCGGACCCGTCCGCCGACAGCTGCAATCCCACCGCCAGCCTGCGCCCATTCACCAATCCGGTCGACGCCGACGCCGCGGTGGCCGATATCCGTGCTCGCGGCAGGCTGATCGTCGGCCTGGACATCGGGAGCAACCTGTTCAGCTTCCGCGACCCGATTACCGGCGAGATCACCGGCTTCGATGTCGACATCGCCGGCGAGGTGGCCCGCGATATCTTCGGCAACCCGTCGCAAGTCGAGTACCGGATCCTGTCATCTGAAGAGCGCGTCACCGCGCTGGAGAAGTCGGAGGTCGACATCGTCGCCAAGACGATGACCATCACCTGTGAGCGACGCAAGCAGGTCAACTTCTCCACCGTTTACCTCGACGCCTACCAGCGCATTCTGGCGCCGCGCGACTCCCCGATCACCAAGCCGTCCGACCTTTCCGGCAAGCGGGTCTGCGTGGCGAGGGGCACGACATCCCTGCAGCGGATCCGGGAGATCGCGCCGCCGCCGATCCTGGTGGAGGTGGTGAACTGGGCCGACTGTCTGGTGACGCTGCAGCAGCGGCAAGTCGATGCCATCAGCACCGATGACTCCATCCTGGCCGGACTGGTGTCGCAGGACCCTTACCTGCACATCGTCGGACCCAACATGGGCACTCAGCCGTACGGCATCGGGATCAAGCTGGACAACACCGGGCTGGTCCGGTTCGTCAACGGCACCTTAGAACGCATCCGCCGCGACGGCACTTGGAACGCCTTGTACCGCAAGTGGTTGACGGTGCTCGGTCCGGCGCCGCCCCCGCCGAGTCCGAGGTATGTGGACTGATGGCTGAGCAACCGGCGGATCCGGAACGCCAAGACGTCGACGACGTCTTGGAGGACGGCGTGCAGGACAGTGAAGCCGGCCCGGGCACCCAGCCCGCCGATGCGACGGTGGATTCGTCCTCGCAGGGCCGCCCGGTGACCACGCAGGCGGTCTTCCGCCCCAATTTCGACGATGATTCCGAAGCTACGCCGGTGCACATCGTCGACACCGAGCCGCAAGAAGGCGCGAAGGCGACGAAGCGGGCACCGGTCCGGCGGCTGGGCGGCGGCCTGGTCGAAATTCCGCGGGTGCCCGACATTGACCCGCTCGAAGCATTGATGCCCAATCCGGTTGTGCCGGAGTCCAAACGCTTCTGCTGGAACTGCGGGCGACCGGTCGGCCGATCCAGCCCGGAAGGCACCGACTCGGCCGCACAAGCCTCGGCCGAGAAAGCACAGTCCGAGGGCTGGTGCCCATACTGCGGAAGTCCGTATTCGTTTCTGCCGCAACTGAGTCCGGGTGACGTCGTCGCCGGCCAGTACGAAATCAGGGGCTGCATCGCGCACGGTGGGCTGGGCTGGGTGTACCTGGCGCTGGACCGCAACGTAAACGATCGTCCGGTGGTGCTCAAAGGTCTGGTGCATTCCGGCGACGCTGAAGCGCAAGCGATCGCAATGGCCGAGCGACGATTCCTCGCCGAGGTGGTGCACCCGTCGATCGTGCAGATCTTCAACTTCGTCGAGCACACCGACCGGCACGGAGAACCCGTCGGCTACATCGTCATGGAGTATGTCGGCGGGCAATCGCTCAAACGTCGCAAAGGCGACAAGCTGCCCGTCGCCGAAGCCATCGCCTACGTGTTGGAAATCCTTCCGGCACTGAGCTACCTGCATTCCATCGGCTTGGTCTACAACGACCTCAAGCCGGAGAACATCATGCTCACCGAGGAACAGCTCAAGCTGATCGACCTGGGGGCGGTGTCGCGGCTCAATTCGTTCGGCTACCTTTACGGCACACCGGGTTATCAGGCCCCCGAGATCGTGAAGACCGGCCCGACGGTCGCCAGCGACATCTACACGGTCGGGCGCACACTCGCGGCTTTGACGTTGAAATTGCGCACCCGCGGCGGACGCTACGTTGACGGGCTCCCCGAAGACGACCCGGTGCTCAACAAGTACGACTCGTTTGCCCGATTGTTGCGGCGCGCCATCGATCCGGATCCGCGGCGGCGGTTCGCCAGCGCGGAGGAGATGTCCGGCCAGCTGTCCGGCGTACTGCGCGAGGTGGTCGCCGAGGACACCGGTGTGCGGCGGCCGGGGTTGTCGACGATCTTCAGCCGCAGCCGCTCCACGTTCGGGGAAGACTTGTTGGTCGCGCATACCGACGTATACCTGGACGGCCAAGTGCATTCGGAGAAGCTGACCGCCAAGGAGATCGTCACCGCGCTGCAGGTGCCGCTGGTGGATCCGGCCGACGTCGCCGCGCCGCTACTCGGAGCGACCGTGCTGTCCCAACCGGTGCAGACGCTGGATTCGCTGCGCGCGTTCCGCCATGGCGCAATGGATTCCGAGGACATCGACTTGTCGGAGTCGGTCGAGCTGCCGCTGATGGAGGTGCGGGCGCTGCTGGACCTCGGCGATGTGGCCAAGGCCACCCGGAAACTCGACGACCTGGCCGAGCGGGTCGGCTGGCGATGGCGGCTCGTTTGGTACCGCGCGGTCTCCGAGCTGCTCACCGGCGATTACGAGTCGGCCAGCAAGCATTTCAGCGAGGTGCTGGACACCTTTCCCGGCGAGTTGGCGCCCAAGATGGCGTTGGCCGCGACCGCCGAATTGGCCGGCAGCTCAGACGAACACAAGTATTACGAAGAGGTGTGGAACACCGACGACGGAGTGATTTCGGCGGCGTTCGGGCTGGCCAGAGCGCAGTCCGTGGAAGGGGATCGCGCCGGAGCGGTACGCACGCTCGACGAAGTACCCGCGACGTCAAGGCATTTCACCACCGCACGGCTGACCAGTGCGGTGACGCTGCTGTCCGGCCGGTCGGCGAGTGAAATCACCGAGGAGCAGATCCGCGACGCGGCGCGGCGGGTGGAGGCGCTGCCGCCGACCGAGCCGCGGGTGCTGCAGATCCGCGCTCTGGTGCTGGGCGGCGCGTTGGACTGGCTGGGCGAACACGACGCCAGCACCAACCACATTCTCGGCTTTCCGTTCACCGAACACGGGCTGCGACTTGGCGTCGAGGCGTCGCTGCGTGGGCTGGCCCGGGCGGCGCCGACCCAGGCGCACCGCTACACGTTGGTCGACATGGCCAACCGGGTGCGGCCCACCAGCACGTTCTGACGGCGTGGGCTGCGCAGACGCTTCAACAATTCCTTAGCGAAGCGAAATCAAGCTGTAAGCAGGGCCGCAAGCAAATCGCAAGAAAAGTCGGGCACAGTTAAGCCATGGCCGGCCAGTCGGATGGGTGGATCACTGCCGCTCGCGTCCTGCGCCGGACCGGGTTCGGAGTGACCGGTGCGCAGGTTGACGCCGTGGCTGGCCAAAATTGGTCGAACTACGTTGACACCGCCCTGAGCGCGGATCCCGATGCCGACCCGGGCGCCGTCAAGACACCGATGCCAACACTGCCCACCCTGCTCGGCCCCGGGAAAAAGGCGTCAGTGGCAGACCGCAAGGACTTCAACCACCAGCTCGCTGGGCAGATGACCGAGCTGTCGGACTGGTGGCTGCGCCGCATGGTCGCCGTGCAACAGCCTATTCACGAAAAGCTGACGCTGTTGTGGCACAACCACTTTGCCACGTCCGCGGAGAAGGTGAGAGTCGGCGCGCACATGGCGGCGCAGAACCAGAAACTGCGCAGCCTGTCGCTCGGCGATTTCCGCACGCTCGCTTACGCCATGTTGACCGACGCCGCGATGCTGCGCTGGCTGGACGCGCAGACCAACACCGCCAAGGCGCCCAACGAGAACCTGGCGCGAGAATTCATGGAGCTGTTCACGCTCGGGCATGGCAATGGCTACACCGAAGACGACGTCCGGGAAGGCGCCCGCGCGCTGACCGGGTGGGTCATCCGACCCGGCGGCGAACTATCGATGGTGCCGAAGCGTCACGACCACACGGCCAAGACGATCTTCGGGATCACCAGGAATTTCGACGCTGCCGGATTCTGTGACACCGTGCTGGCCCAGCCGAAATCGCCGCAATACGTTGCCGGACGACTGTGGCAGCAGCTGGCATCTGATACCCCGCCATCGCCGCAGGCGCTCGACCGCTTGGTTACCGCCTACGGCCCCGGACGCAACCTGCGGGCGTTGACTCACGCAATCCTCACCGACGACGAATTCGTCAGTAGCCGAGCGGCCATCGTCAACACGCCGGTCGAATGGGTTGTCGGCGTGGTCCGGACCTTGGGCGTATCCGTCGACAACCCGGCGCGGGTGAAGCTGGTCAACTCCACGCTGCACGCGCTGGGGCAGCGACCGTTCTATCCGCCGGATGTCGGCGGCTGGCCGCATGGGCGGGCCTGGATGTCGACCGCCAGCGCCGATGTTCGGATGCGCGCTGCGAGCCAGCTGGCCCGCGCCGGTGACTTGTCCAGCGTCGAAGACGCCGCTGCCGATGATCGGATCGATGCCGTTGGCTACCTGATCGGAGTCGGTGCATGGTCGGACCGAACAGTGAAGGCCCTGGAACCGGTGGTGCGCAACCCGGTTCAACTGGTCGCCGCGGCCGTCAATACGCCCGAATACCTGACGTCATAGCGAGTGCTGATGCCTGAACTGAATCGCCGCAAGTTTTTGATCGCCAGCGCCGGCCTCGGCGCGGCCGGTCTGCTGTCGGGTGCCTGCGCGGTCAGCTGGCCCGACCTGATGCGGGAGGCCGACCAGCGACCGCTTGCCGAGGGTAGTGGCGTGCTGGTGATCCTGACGCTCTACGGCGGCAACGACGGCATCAACACCGTCATTCCCTACGCCGACAACGCTTATCACGACGCCCGGCCCGAACTCGCCTATGCTCCCGGCGATGTGCTACACCTCGATGACCAGCTCGGTCTGAATCCGGCACTCAAAGGCCTTGCTCAGCAATGGAACAACCGGAAGCTGGCGATCGTGCGCGGCGTTAGCTATCCGCAGCCCGACCACAGCCACTTCCGGTCGATGGACATCTGGCAGACCGCTTCGCCGGCCGATCCGGTACCGACGGGATGGGTCGGCCGCTGGCTGGACGCCACCGGTAACGATCCGCTGCGTGCGGTCAATATCGGCTCAGTCCTGCCACCGCTCGCAGTTGGTGAAAAGTGCACGGCGGCCGCACTTTCGCCAGCCGGGAGGCCCGAATCAGCGGACAAGTTCGCCGCAACGATGGATGCGCTTGGTGCCGATGATTCCAATGACACGCCGGCAATGGCCGCAGTCTGTGACGCCTATCGGGCCACCCGCACCACCGACACGACCTTCAGCCCGATCAAGCCGTCCGGCCAGAAACACAACTCGCTGGCCGGTCAGCTAAGCATGGTGGCGGCGGCTGTCAAGGCGGCGGTGCCCACTCGGGTGTACGCAGTGCAACTGGGCGGATTCGACACGCACGCCGACGAAAAAGGGACGCAGCAGCGCCAGCTGCAGACGCTCGATGAAGCCGTGACGCCATTCCTTCAGCAGATGGCCGGTGACCGCTACGGTAAAAACGTTGTGCTGCTGGCATACTCGGAATTCGGACGACGGGTGAAGGCGAACGCCTCGCAGGGCACCGACCATGGCACCGCGGGCCCGGTGTTCGTCGCCGGGGCGCCGGTCAAGGGCGGCTTCTACGGCGACGAGCCCAGCCTCACCGACCTGGACAACGGCGATCTCAAACCCACCACCGACTTTCGGGACGTTTACTACGAACTGCTGTCGCGCACGCTTCAGACCGACCCCACTCCGTCGGTCGGGACCGGCCGCCGCAGCCTTGGCTTCCTAACCTGAGCCGGCTAGATCACGCGCAGACAGTCGCGGGCGATGGCCAGCTCCTCGTCGGTCGGGATCACCAGCACGGCGATCGGCGAGGAGTCGGTGGAAATCCGTCGGGCACCCTTGCCGGACTGCGAGTTTCGCTGCTCGTCGATCTCGAGACCCAGCGCCGCCAGCCCGCTCAGCGTGTCTCGTCGCACGGCCGCAGCATTCTCGCCGATGCCCGCAGTGAAAGTCACCGCGTCGGTGCGGCCCAGCACCGCCAGGTAGGCGCCGACGTATTTGCGCAGCCGGTGGATGAACACGTCGTAAGCTAATTGCGCTGAACTGTCACCGGATTCCATCATTTTCTGCAGTCGCCGAAAGTCGCGCTCGCCGGCCAGGCCCAGCATCCCGGACTGCTCGTTGAGCATCGATTCGACCTCGTCTACGCTGATCTGCGCGACACGGCACAGGTAGCCGATGACGCCAGGATCGATGTCGCCGCTACGGGTACCCATCACCAGACCCTCCAACGGGGTCAACCCCATCGACGTGTCCACCGGCCGGCCGGCTGCGATCGCCGACGCCGAGGCGCCGTTACCCAGGTGCAGCACAATCTGATTCAGTTCCTCCAACGGCCTGTCCAGGAAAGCCGCGGCTTGTTCGCTGACATACTGATGCGACGTACCGTGGAAGCCGTATCGACGGATCTGCCACTTCCCCGCCAGGTCACGGTCGATGGCGTAGGTCGCCGCCGCCGGGGGCAGGTCGTGAAAGAACGCCGTGTCGAACACCGCGACGTGCGGCACATCCGGCAGCAGCTTGCGGGCCACCTCGATACCTTGCACCGCAGGCGGATTGTGGAGCGGCGCGAGCACCGACACACTTTTGATCTTGGTGATCACCGTGTCGTCGATGACGGTTGGCCGATAGAATGTTGTCCCACCGTGCACCACGCGGTACCCGACCGCTACTAGTCCACAGGCCTTCAGATCAATACCGGCGCTGGATAACTGGTCGAACGCCATCCGCAGTGCCGCGTCGTAGTCAACAACCGGAGACGACGGCTCGCCGATCCGCTCGATGACGCCATGATCCACTGATCTGCCCGAATCGGGCTGAATCAGTTGATATTTCAGGGACGACGAGCCGGGATTGAGTACCAGCACCGTGCGATCAGGCATCATTGTCACCCTGAGCCTGGATCGCGGTGATGGCGACGGTGTTGACGATGTCTTCGACCAGCGCACCGCGGGACAGGTCGTTGACCGGCTTGTTCAACCCTTGCAGCACCGGACCGATCGCGATCGCCCCGGAGCTGCGCTGCACACCTTCGTAGGCACTGTTTCCGGAATTGCGGCCGGGGAAGACCAGCCCGGTGGCTCGGCCGGCGACTGGCGAGTCGCGTAACTTGGCGGCCGCAACCGAGGGATCCACCGCGGCGTCGTACTGGATCGGCCCGTCGACCAGCAGCTCCGGCGCCCGACTGCGCACCAATGCGGTTGCTGCCCTGACCTTGTCGACGTCGGCACCGGTGCCGGACTCTCCGGTGGAATACGACAGCATGGCCACCCGCTGTTCAATGCCGAACTGTGCCGCGGTGCGCGCCGAGCTGATCGCGATGTCGGCGAGCTGCTCGACAGTCGGATCCGGAACGATCGCGCAGTCGCCGTAAGCCAGCACTCGATCCGGCAGACACATCAGGAAGATGCTGGACACCGTGGAGATGCCGGGCGCCGTCCGGATGATCTCTAAAGCCGGCCGGACCGTGTGCGCGGTGGTGTGCGCGGCACCGGACACCATGCCGTCGACCATCCCGTTGTACACCAGCATGGTGCCGAAATACGAAACGATCTGGATCATCTCGCGGGCCTGTTCGAGAGTGATGCCCTTGTGCTTGCGCAGCTCCGCGTACTGACCGGCGAATTGGTCACACAACTCGCTGGTGCGCGGGTTGATCACCGTTGCGTCGTCAATGTTGACGCCGAGCTCGGCTGCGCGCAAGCGGACCCAGAACTCATCGCCAAGGATGGTCAGGTTAGCCACCCGTCGTTGCAACACCCGGCCCGCGGCCCGCAGGATGCGGTCGTCGTTACCTTCGGGAAGCACGATGTGTTTACGATCCGAGCGCGCCCGCTCACGCAGTTGGTAGGTGAACATCTGCGGTGTGGTGATCCGAGGAATCGGAATCGCCAACTGTGCCAACAAATCGTCGAGATCGACATAGTTTTCCATCAGTTCCAGCGCGGTGTCGATCTTGCGCTGCGAGGACGCGGTGACCCGGCCTCGTGTCGAGGCCACCGCGCTGGCGGTGTCGAAAGTGCCGAGCTCCGTTGCAATCATCGGCAGCCGCAAACCCAGGCCGGCCACCAGCGCTGCGATCGAGGGGTGCAGCTCAAATCCGCCGTTGAGGATCATGCACGACAACGACGGAAACCCTTCGGCGGCATGGGCACTGGCCACCGCCAGGACAACGTCGGAGCGGTCACCTGGCGTCACCACCGCAACCCCATCGTAGAGTCGTTCCAGCACATGGTCGGCGGTCATCCCGGCGACAACCACACCCATCACTTCTCGGCTCATCAAAGCGGTGTCGCCGCTGACGAGTGTCCCGCCCACCGCGGTCTGCAGATCGGCCACCGTCGGCGCCGCCAGCAGCGGTTCCTCGGGCAGGACGTATGCCTTCGGGCCGAGCCTGCGCAGCGCGTCGGCAACCGCGCTCAATTGTGTGGGGTCGCAGCGGTTTGCCACCACGGCCGCGGTATGGGCATGCTGGGCGTCCAACTCGGCCAGACACACCTGGACGACGTGGGCGACCTCCTCGGCGGCGCGGCCCTTGGCCCGCACCGTGAGCAGCACCGGCGCGCCGAGATTGACCGCAATGCGGGCGTTGACACTCAATTCGGTCGGACTGGTGACGTCGGTGTAGTCGCTGCCGACGATGACGACCGCGTCGCATTCGGCGGCCATCGCGTGGTAGCGGTCGACGATGTCGTCGATGGCGGCGTCACGGTCGGAATGCAGCTGCTGATAGGTCACGCCGACGCAGCGCTCGTAAGGCAAACCAGCGGTGGTTTGCCCCAGCAGCAGATCCAAGATGTAGTCGCGATCACTGTCTGAACGCGTAATCGGCCGGAACACACCGACTTTGGCGACCGTGGCGGTCAGCCGGTGCACGATTCCCAGCGCGATCGTCGACTTGCCGGCGTCACCCTCCGGCGCCGTGATGTAAATGCTGGAAGCAGGCACGCTGGGGTTCAGCCCAGCCGCCGCAGCCGTGGCTCGAGATCCTTTTGGAACAGCTCCAAAAATCGGCTCTGATCGTGCCCCGGCGCGTGGAACACCAAGTGGTTGAAGCCCCAGGTGAAGTACTGGCCGACCTTTTCGACGGCCTCGTCGGGATCCGACGCCACAATCCAACGCTTGGCTACGTGCTCGATCGGCAGCGCGTCGGCGGCCTTCTCCATCTCGATCGGGTCGTCGATGCTGTGTTTCTGCTCGGCGGTCAGCGACAGCGGGGCCCAGAACCGGGTGTTCTCCAACGCCAGCTCCGGATCCGGGTCATAAGAGATCTTGATCTCGATCATCTTGTCGATGTCATCGACGTTTCGGTGGGCGGCGGCCGCGCCTTCTTTCAACGCCGGGATCAACTTGTCCTTGTACAGCTCCTCGCCCTTACCTGAGGTGCAGATGAAGCCGTCGCCGGCCCGCCCAGCGTATTTGGCCACCGCCGGACCGCCCGCGGCGATGTAGATCGGCACCCCGCCCTCGGGCACGTCGTAAATCGAAGCGCCTTTGAGCTGGTAGTACTCGCCATCGAAGTCGACGCGGTCACCGCGCCACAACTCGCGCATCAACCGGACCGATTCACGCAATCGGGCGAACCGTTCCTTGAATTCCGGCCAGTCGCCCTCGTATCCGGTGGCGATCTCGTTGAGCGCCTCACCGGTGCCCACGCCCATGAAGATCCGACCCGGATACAGGCAGCTCATGGTGGCGAAAGCCTGGGCGATGACGGCGGGGTTGTAGCGGAATGTGGGGGTAAGCACCGAGGTGCCCAACACGATCCGGTTGGTGCGCTCGCCGACGGCGGTCATCCAGGCCAGCGAGAACGGGGCGTGCCCGCCCTCGTGCCGCCACGGCTGGAAGTGGTCGCTGACGGTTGCGCTGTCCATGCCGTGCGCTTCGGCGGCGACCCCCAGCTCGACGAGTTCGCGCGGCGCGAATTGTTCCGCCGACGCCTTATATCCCAGTTTGAGTTCAGCCACGCTGTCGTTTCTACTCCCCCGCGGCGATCGCAAGCGCGGCGGAGCCGGGCGCAGCGGGTCGCCGCGCATTCGGCAGACCTAGACTCTGGACATGGCACCGGTGGTGAAGGCCGTCACCGAGACCGTCCATCTCGCCCAGGGCGGGGCGGTGAACTGGCTGCTGATCACCGACGACACCGGCGTGATGCTGATCGACGCCGGATACCCGGGTGACCGCGGCGATGTGCTGACCTCGTTACGGGAGCTGGGATACCAGGCCGGCGACGTGCGCGCGATCCTGCTGACCCACGCCCATATCGATCACATGGGCTCAGCCATCTGGTTCGCCAAGACCCACCACACCCCGGTGTATTGCCATCCCGACGAGGTCGGCCACACCAAGCGGGAGTATCTGGAACAGGTATCCCCGATCGACATCGCTCTGCGGGTCTGGCGACCCCGGTGGGCGTTATGGACCACCCACGTCGTCCGCAACGGTGGGCTGATCCGCGAGGGCATCCCCACCGCCGAGCCGCTCACCGCCGAGGTGGCGGCGCAGTTGCCCGGCCACCCCATGGCCATCCCGACTCCAGGTCACACCAGCGGTCACTGTTCGTATCTGATCGACGGCGTATTGGCGAGCGGGGACGCGCTGGTTACCGGGCATCCGCTGCTGGCGCGGCGCGGGCCGCAACTGCTGCCGGCGGTGTTCAGCCACGACCAGGACCGCTGCATCCGCAGCCTCGCGGCGCTCGCCCTGCTGGATACCGAGGTCTTGGTGCCCGGTCACGGCGACTTATGGCGGGGCCCGATCCGCCGGGCCACCGATGAGGCGACCGCGTTGGCGCAATGAGCACCTGGCTCGGTCCACGATGACTTCAAGCCATACCGGCGGTCTATACCGGTATGGCTCATCATCGAAAAATCGCCACCACCATGCAGGTCAGCCTGGACGGCTTGGCCGAACGTCCAAGTGGTGCAACCGACTGGATCGGCACCAATCCCAACACCTTCGACTGGGAGCTCTTGGACCGGATCGACGCCTGCGTGCTCGGCAGCGCGATGTACCCGGACTACCAGCACTATTGGCGCACGATCAACGCTGATCCGGCCGAGCCGTTGGCGGCGACGGGATCGCCTCCCACCGCCGATGAAGTCCGCTACGCCGAATTAACCAACCGCACACAGCATTACGTCCTCACTAGCAATCCCGGTGACCTGGATTGGCCGGTAGCGAGAACCATCTCCGATTTCGACGCGGTGCGACGGCTGCGGGACGAGGCCACCGGCGATATCTATGTGGTGGGCGGTCCGACGACGGTTGCCGGCCTGCTCGACGCGGATTTGATCGACGAACTGCGGCTGACAGTGCATCCGGTGGTGCTCGGTGCTGGGACGCCGTTGTTCGGTCGTGTCGGTCGCGAGCATCGGCTGCAACTGACGTCGGCGACGCCACTGGAATCGGGCGTGGTACGACTGGTGTACCGGCCGACGGCTAAACCGCTAGGCCGTCAGCCCAAGGTGCTCACGCAGGGTGTGGCCGCTGTATTCGGTACGGAAGGCGCAACGCTCCTGCAGCAGCGGCACGACTTGGTCGACGAAGTCGTCCAGACCATGCGGGGTCAGGTGCGGCACCAGGATGAACCCGTCGCAGGCGTCGGCTTGTATGTATCGGTCGATCTCGCCGGCGATATGAGCAGCGGTACCGACGAATTGCTCGCGACTGGTGACCGCGACGACCAACTCGCGGATCGATAGCTTCTCGGCTTCAGCACGCTCGCGGAAGCGGCGGGCCACCGCGACCGGGTCGCCATGCCGGACGCGGCCCTGGGTGATGCTGTTGTCGCCGGTCGGATCGTCTTCTGGCAGCGGCCCGTCCGGGTCGTAGTCGGAAAGGTCACGGCCCCATACCTGCTCGAGCATGGCGATCGCCGTCTTTCCGCTCACCTGCTGGTACCGAATGTGCACCGCCTTGTCGGCAGCATCCGCCGCATTGTCGCCAAGTACGAACGTTGCCGCCGGAAAGACCTTGAGCTGGTCGGGGTTTCGACCGTAGGCGGCCGCACGGCCTTTTACATCGGCGTAATAGCGCTGACCGTCCTCCAGCGATCCGTGCAGCGTGAACAGCGCATCGGCATAGCGGGCGCCGAAATTTCGACCGTCATCGGAGTCACCGGCCTGCAACAGCACCGGATGGCGCTGCGGGCCGGCCGGCAGCGTCGCCACCCCGCGCACGTCGAACTGGGCGCCGTGATGTTCCACGGTCCCGACGCGGGTGGGATCGATGTAGGTTCCGGTGTCGACGTCGGCCACCACGGCGTCGGCTGCCCAGCTGTCCCAGAATTCGCGTGCCACTCTGAGGAACTCTTCGGCGCGGCGGTAGCGATCGGCGTGGTCGAGAAAGCCGCCGCGCCGAAAGTTCTCGCCGGTGAAGGCATCCGACGAGGTGACTATGTTCCAGCCCGCACGGCCGTCGGACAGGTGGTCGAGTGTGGCGAATTGCCTTGCCACTTCGAAGGGTTCGTTGAAGGTGGTGTTAATGGTTCCGGTCAGGCCGAGCCGGTCGGTCACGGCGGCCAGCGCCGCCAGTACGGTGAAAGTGTCCGGCCGGCCTACCACGTCCAGGTCGTAGATCCGGCCCCGATGCTCGCGCAGCCGCAGCCCCTCGGCCAGGAAGAAGAAGTCGAACAGCCCGCGTTCGGCGGTGCGGGCCAAGTGTACGAACGAGTCGAACTCGATCTGGCTGCCCGCGGCGGGATCGGTCCACACGGTGGTGTTGTTCACCCCCGGGAAATGGGCGGCCAGGTGAATAGGCTTGCGGTGCTTACCTTCGCGTGTGTTCATGCGCCGAGCCCCCATCGTTTGGCTATCAACTCGTGTGAGCGCAGCCGATCTTGATGACAGTGTGTCACCGAAGTCACGACCAGTTCGTCGGCGCCGGTCACTCGTTGCAGCGCGGACAGCCGCTCTGCGACTTCATCCGGGTCCCCGACGAATTGCGTCTCCAGCCTGTCTTTGACGACGGGCAACTGGTCGTCGGTGAGCGGACGGCAATCCTCGGGAGCCGGGTAAGGCACGGCGCCGACCCCGGTTCGGATGGAATACACCCACTGCCCGTAGCCGGTGGCCAGATGCCTTGCGGTGCTGTTGTCGTCGGCAACGACGATGTCGGCGGACACCACGACGTAGGGCCGCTGCAGCGTGGCCGACGGGACGAACGAGTCGCGGTATGCGTCGATGGCTTCCAGCGCGGTCGCCGGGGTGATGTGATAGCTCGCGACGAACGGCAGCCCGCGCGCACCGGCCACCCTGGCGCTTTGACCCCTGGTGCTTCCGAAGACCCACGGCGTCAGTCCGGATCGCTCACCCGGCACCGCGTGGACGTCGAAACCCTCGACCTCGTAGGTACCGTCCAGCATCGCGAGGATGTCGCCGAGCTGCTCGGCGAAGTCGGGCGAGACGGCCTCGGGCTGCTGCAGGATCCCCATCGTCGCCTGCACCCGCTCCTTGTCGAGCAACCCGCGCAGGTCGAACGGCAATGGGACCACCACGCCGTCGACTTCATGCCACTGCCGCGGCGGGCGGGATTTAGCCGATGGCTGCTTCGGTTTGAACCCGGTGTCGCGTCGTTGCCCCCGGCCGACACCCAGATCGATGCGCCCCGGATAGAAGGCTTCCAGCATCCCGAAGCTCTCGACCACCGCGGCGGCCGTGGTGTGGGTCAGCTGAACCGCGGCCGCACCGACCCGAATCGTGTTGGTAGCAGCCGCGATTTGCCCGATCAACACGGCCGGCGCCGAGCTGGCGACTCCGACGAAGTGGTGTTCGGCGATCCAGAATCGCCGAACACCCCATTGCTCGGCGTGCTGGGCCAGATCGATCGTGTTGTGCAGGGCGCTCGCGGCGTCGCTGCCTGCGCTGATCGGCGCCAGGTCCAGAATCGAGAGCGGGACGGTGTTCATCAACTCACCGCCTTATAGCGGTTGGGCGCGGCAGGCAAGTCGAGCCGTTGCCGCAATGTCTCGTTCTGTCGGTAGCCGGTGCGAAACCGCCCGGAGCGCTGCAGCAATGGCACCACCTCATCGACGATCACCGGAAGATCGGTGGCGTTGACAGCAGGCCGCAGCCGCACACCGTCGATGCCCAGCCGCTGCCAATCCAGTAGCAGGTCAACCACATCCGATGGACCGCCGCCGAATATGAGAGCGTCTGACCTGAAGTCGGCATCACCACCGAAGGTCACCACCACATCGGCGAAGATCTTCAGATGCGCGCCTCCAGCCGCATGGACCTCGTCGGTGATGTCCCGTACCGCAGCATCATCAGTTGGCGTGATAAAGACGAGATCGCTAGTGGCGGCTGCGAATTCGTAGATGCGGGACGCGTGGGCCAGCGCTGCCACCACCGGCTGGCCCTGAGGGGGACGTGGAGTGATCGAGGGCCCCTTGACCGAGAAGTATTCGCCAGTGAAGTCGATGTAATGCAGCTTGTTTCGGTCGATGAAGCGCCCGGTGGACGCGTCGCGGATCACCGCGTCGTCCTCCCAGCTGTCCCATAGCCGGCGTACCACCTCGACGGCGTCGGCGGCCTCGTCGAACAGTCCGTCAGGGGCCTGTGATCCGTTGCGACGACCAAACAATGCCGCTTCGTGCGGAGTTGCGCTCACCCGAGGTTGCCAACCGGCCCGCCCGTGCGATACGTAATCCAACGTGGCGATGGCCTTGGAGACGTGGAATGGTTCGGTGTGGGTGACGGTGGCCACCGGGATCAGCCCGATGTGGCGGGTGACCGGGGCGATGCGCGCGGCGACCAGCACCGCGTCGGCGCGACCCGCCAGCCGCCTCGGAGAGAGTTCCTCGCGGCGCCCGGTTTGTGGCGTCAGGGTGTCGTCGATGGTCAGGAAGTCCAGCAGGCCGCGCTCGGCAGTCGCCGCCAGGCCGGCCCAGTACCGGCCGCTGAGCACCGATTCCGTCGCAGGATCGGTGCTCAGCGTGGTGCGCCAGGCTCGCGGATGCCAGCCGTAGCCGTCGAGCGCAACGCCTAGATGCAGCTGGTCGGTCATGGCAGTCCCTTATAGAGCGCCTTCGCGAAGGCGATCGGGCGAAAGGGTCCCCATGAGACCGACGGCGCGTCCATCTCGGTGTAGCCAGTGGTGCGATACAGCGCCTCTGCCTCCGGTTGGCGGTTGCCGGTGATCAAGTACACCCGCCGATATCCCCTCGTGGCGGCGGTGGCCTCCAGTTCGGCCAGCAACGCCTTGGCGTAGCCGCGGCGCCGACATCCGCTGTCGGTCCAGATCCGCTTGAATTCCGCGGTGTCGGCGTCGAACCGCCGAAACGCGCCACCGGTGACCGGAACACCGTTTAGCAATCCGACCAGCAAGCCACCGTCGGGTTGGGCGAGCTCGGCAGACGGTACCGGCAACCAGGTCAGGTGCGTCTCCGGCGTGCCGCCGTAACGCTGGGAGTATTCGACCGCCAGCTCGGCCAACAGCGCCTGTGCCAACGGATCGTCGGGCCCCACCGCCAAAAAACGCAGCTGGGCCGCCGCGGTCGACGGGCTGGGTTGGGGTATCACGTCAATGTCCAACGTTTCGTTATCGACCGCATTCCGGCCCGCTACGCCAATGTCGCGCTGACGTAGCGGCCCGCGACGGGTGCGCCGGCCAGATCCTGACGACGCAACCCCGGTAACCCGGTCGCGTTGAACAGGTCCGCGAGGTCGGTCACGAAGGTTTTCCAGCCGAGCGCTGCCAGGGACTCGGCCGCGTCATGTTCCTCGTCGGGATACGTGAGTTCGGTCATATCGCCTTTGAAACCGTACGGCCGCCAACGTTGCGCGAGGGCGTGCTCCTGAGTCGAAAACGGCCGCCGCCAGTTCGGCATATAGTCGGCCGCCACCCTGCTGCCGGCCGCGCTCAATGCGGTGACGCAGCCCAGTAACCGGTCCTGCGCGATGGGCGCTAGAAACCCGATGAATAGCCCCTCGGCGATCCAGACGGTCGGCTTGGTGGTATCGAAGCCGAGCCGCCGCAGCGCGTCCGGCCACTCCCGGCGAAGGTCGATTCCCACCGCGCGCCGGTCGGCGGTCGGGGTGGCCGCCAGGCCGCGCAGCGTCTGGGTTTTGAACTCGATCACTCCCGGCTGATCGATCTCGTAGACGGTGGTGCCCGCCGGCCACCACAGCCGATAGGGCCGGGCATCCAGCCCCGACGCCAGGATCACCGCTTGCCGGATGCCGGCCCGGCCGGCATCGGCGAGGACGTTGTCGAAATATCGGGTACGGACCGCGAAAAGGTCGGTCAGCAAAGCGAATCCGTTATCGTCGCCGAGCTCACTGATGGCACACTCGCCGCTGGCGACCTGGGTGAAGAAATCGTCTCCCACGGCTCGCACCAACGGCTCCGCGAACGGGTCGTTGATCAGCCCGGCCCTGGTTGCCAAGGCCCGGGCCGTCGCGACCAGTGTCGCGGTAGTTCCGACGCTGGTCGCCGGATCCCAGGTGTCGTCATCGGTTCGGGCCATAGTCCCGCCGACCCTACGCCGCGCCGCGCCGGCCAGCGCGGATCATCATCCTCCGGGCCGCCGAAAGCCGTGGTCAACGCGTCGCCTAGTTAGGCTTACGCGCGCTTAAAAGCAGCGCCGCCCGCCAGCCGAGCAGTAGCAGTGCAGTGACCGTCGACGCCACCACAACGAAACTGGCAGCCACGCCGGCGGAGGTGGCCTTGCGCAACAGCATCCCGACTACAACCGTGCACACCCACACCACGACCCCGCTAGGCGCGAGGGCCGTCGGGCGTCGCCACGCCCGCGCGGCCAGCCACCCGAGGCCGGTGCCGCTCAGAAACGGCCATGCCGTCGTCGCGATGCCCGCGACGCTCAGCCCTTCGTCGTGACTGCGTCGCCCGACGGCACAGAACACCAGCACGCAGGCAACATCGACGCCGAACCACCCCAGAGCCCGCCGCGAACGCTCCTCGACGGGCTCGGCGCTGATTTGATCCTCCAAGCGCTTCACCGGCCTAATCCAGGCGAGATCGTCATTGCTGAATAGTGCAGCACAGGACGGACGCTTGCGTAGAGACATCGGCGTCGCCGCAGCCAGTTTGCTGGCTAGGATTCTTTTCGCCGGGCGTCTCGCGCCATCATCGCCAGGGGGCGAAGCGGCGGCATCGGGGTCGACGGCCAGCGTCGCGTTCCCGTCCACAACGCCGGAGGCGCGTCGAGTTCCTTGGCGAGCAGAAGCGCCGTCGCATCGTAGTTGGCCCGCCATCCCCGAAAATGGGGCCACGCCTCTTCATCCGATCGATCCGTCGGGTAGCCGAGCTCGCGCAGCATCGCGGTGGCACCCCGAAAGTCCTCGTACGACACCGATACTGGTGCATCCGGGTCCGACTCGTCGGGTACCGGCTGCCGCATTGTTCTAGCGATCTGCCCCAAAGCCACGAAACCCATCCGAAGCGCTAACCGCGCTGCCAGTTTGGGTTCGCGCGACGGGGCCAGCGCCAGATGCAGGGCGGCGGCGTCCATCACCGCGATCAGCGAAGTCAGCCAGTGCGACAACGGCCGAGGCGAGCGGAACCGGACCAGCGTGCGATAGGTGGTGTGGGATTCGGCGACCTCGGCGGCCCACCGCTCCCAGGAGAGGAACAACGTTTCGAGAAGCGGTGCGATGTTGGCCTCCTGGATACCCCATCGGCTACGGGCCAGAATCTCGGGACCCCACGCCGGCACACCGGTACGCGACCCAAGCAAGGTGATCTCGGTTTCGCGGCGGTTGAATGCGGCGTACAGGGTGGGCAGGTAGCCCACCTGCAATCCGATCACGACCAGCCCGGTGAAGGCCGCCAGGTACTCGAGTGTGGTGCTGCCTTTGCTGGACGGTGCGGCATATCCGAGGGTAAATAGCGACGATCCGGCTTCGGAAAAGGCTTGTCCCAGATGACCGTTCAGACTCGGCAGCAGCAAGAGCGCGAACCCGACCATGAGCATGCCCAACCACACGGCAAGCCGGATGAGTAACGACATCGGCGCTTGCCATGCCAGGATCCGGTCCCGGCGCTCAAAGGAGCGGATTCGCTTGGCCACCAGCAAGAAGACGACGTCGAGGAACCACTCGACGGCAAGCGAGATCGGGGAGTTGACCGCCCGCGGCACAACCAGGGTGCCCGCGACACTCAGCAACGTGACCGTCACGACAATCAGCCCAACCGCGAAGCCGAACCACGCACCGGTCATACCAGCATTCAATCCAACCTGACCCGGCCTTCGCACCAGTTCGCGGTATTGGGAGCGGTGTTCGCTGCGGGCTCCGGGCTTCGTTAGAAGCTATTCGTCGTCGCCGTCGGGGAGGACCTCGTCGTCCGCAAGGTCCTCGTCGTCGAAGTATTCGTCGTCCGGGTCTTCGTCTTCGAAGTCTTCGTCGTCTAGGAGGCCCAGATCGAGGGGGTCCTCATCGTGGGGGTCGACCACATACTGCTGCCAGTAGCCCGGGGCAAAGTAGATCTGGTCCGAATGGTCCAGGTCTTCCCCGACCTGAACCCGAAGAATTCCGTCTTCG
>JAFAID010000305.1 GCA_019236925.1 Mycobacterium sp.
CTACGAGACCGTCGTCAACGTCCACCGCAAGGGCAACACGCTTGCGGTGATCTTGGGTCACGGCAAGGCGGACTGGGTCAAGAACGTGTTGGCCGCCGGTGAGGCCGACATGCGTCTGTTCCGACGTGACGCACACATCGTGAATCCGCGGGTGGTCCCCGCGGGAACGGACGACCCCACCCTTCCGGCGGTCGCGAGGCGCGCGGCGCACCGAATGGGCGTGTTTGTCGCCGAAACCACCTGATACTGAAGACCGGATGAGCCCAGACGTGACGGATGCGGCGCTTGCCGCCGACCTGGCCGAGAAGGCGGGTGAGCTGCTGCTGGCGGTGCGCGACCACGTCGGCTTCGACCACCCGTGGATGCTTGGTGATGCCGGTGACAGCCAAGCCAATTCGCTACTGTTGCGTCGGCTGCGCGCCGAGCGTCCGGGTGACGCGGTGCTGTCCGAGGAGGCCTACGACGACCTGGTCCGGTTGCGGGCCGACCGGGTTTGGATCGTCGACCCACTGGACGGCACGCGGGAATTCTCTCAGCCGGGACGTGACGACTGGGCCGTGCACGTGGCGTTGTGGCAGCGCCATGGCGGCCCGAATGGAGCAATCACCGACGCCGCGGTCGCCTTGCCTGCGATGGGGGAGTTGTACCGTAGCGACACCGTCACCGCGCCGATGGCCGTGCATTCCGGGCCCATTCGCATCACCGCCAGCTCCAACCGACCGCCCGCGGTGCTGTATCGCCTGGCCCGGCGGCTCGACGTGGAGTTCGTGCAGATTGGTTCGGCCGGCGCCAAGGCGATGTCGGTAGTGCGCGGCGACGCCGACGCCTACATCCACGCCGGCGGGCAGTGGGAGTGAGATTCGGCGGCGCCGGCAGGGGTGATCCTGGCCGCGGGGATGCACGCGTCACGGCTGGACGGCTCCGAGCTGGTTTACAACCGGCCCGACCCGTATTTGCCCGACTTCCTGATGTGTCGCCCGGAACTCGCCGACCTGCTGCTGGGTGCCATCCGGCTGGCCAGCTGAACCGACGCTCTACGCTCGACGGTATGCGGTCCTGGCCCTCGGCACCCTTACCTGCGCTGCCGGGACGCGGACCAGAATTGCGGCTGTACGACACCTCCGACCGCCAGGTGCGCCCGGTGGTCGCCGGGCCGACGGCCACCATGTACGTGTGCGGGATCACGCCGTATGACGCCACCCACCTCGGCCACGCCGCTACCTATCTGACGTTCGACTTGATCCAGCGCCTATGGATGGACCTCGGACACGATGTGCACTACGTGCAGAACGTCACCGACGTCGACGATCCACTGTTCGAGCGGGCCAACCGTGACGGTGTTGACTGGCGCGAGTTGGCGGCCCGTGAGGTTGCGCTGTTCTGCGACGACATGGCGGCGCTGCGGGTGCTGCCGCCACGCGAATATGTCGCCGCGACCGAGGCCGTCGCCGAGGTCGTCGAGCTGGTGGAAAAGATGTTGGCCTCGGGTGCGGCCTACGTCGTCGACGATCCCGAGCACCCCGATGTGTACTTCCGCGCCGACGCCACGCTGCAGTTCGGCTACGAATCCGGTTATGAGCGCGACACCATGCTGCAGCTGTTTGCCGAGCGCGGCGGCGACCCGGACCGACCGGGCAAGACTGACCAACTCGACGCGCTGCTGTGGCGAGCCGCGCGGCCCGGCGAGCCGAACTGGCCGTCTCCGTTCGGCCCGGGCCGACCGGGCTGGCACGTCGAGTGCGCGGCGATTGCGCTCAGTCGCATCGGCAGTGGCCTGGACATCCAGGGCGGTGGCAGCGACCTGATCTTCCCGCACCATGAGTTCACCGCCGCCCACGCCGAATGTGTCAGTGGCGAAAGACGATTCGCCCGGCACTACGTGCATGCGGGCATGATCGGCCTGGACGGGCACAAGATGTCCAAGAGCCGCGGCAACCTGGTCCTGGTGTCGGGGCTACGCGCTCAGGCCGTTGAGCCGTCGGCTATCCGCTTGGGCCTGCTGGCCGACCACTATCGCACTGACCGCGACTGGGGCGCCGACGTGCTGGATGCCGCCAATACGCGGCTGCATCGGTGGCGCACCGCGACCGCGCTGAGCGCCGCACCGGACGCCGCCGACGCCATCGCGCGGGTGCGCCGCTATCTCGCCGACGACCTAGATACGCCCAAAGCGCTTGCTGCACTTGATGGTTGGACCACCGACGCACTGGAATACGGCGGCCACGACACCGAGGCGCCGCGGGCGGTGGCGACGGCGGTGGATGCGCTGCTCGGGGTCGACCTGTCATCGCCGCGGAACTAGGAGGTAGGTTTCGGCCATGACGTCAGTGAAGTCGCAAGTCGTATTCATCACCGGTGGTGCTCATGGAATCGGGGCCGAGGTAGCCCGTCGGTTGCACGCCAAGGGCGCCAAACTGGTACTGACCGACCTCGACGAGGCGGCACTGGCGGCCAGGTCCGCCGAGCTGGGCGGCGACGACCAGGTGCTGACCGTAGTCGCCGACGTGCGTGACCTTGCCGCCATGCAGGCCGCAGCGGAGGCGGCCGTCAAGAAGTTCGGCGGGATCGACGTCGTGGTGGCCAACGCCGGGATCGCCAGCTACGGATCCGTGCTGAAGGTCGACCCCGAGGCGGTCAAACGGGTGTTGGACGTCAACCTGCTGGGTGTCTTTCACACCGTGCGTGCCGCGTTGCCGTCGATCATCGAACGCCGCGGCTATGTGTTGATCGTCTCCTCACTTGCCGCGTACGCGGCGGCGCCGGGGATGGCGCCCTACGACATGTCGAAGGCCGGCAACGAGCATCTGGCTAACGCGCTGCGACTCGAGGTCGCGCACCTCGGCGTCACCGTCGGGTCGGCGCACATGTCTTGGATCGACACCGCATTGGTCCGCGACACCAAGGCCGATCTGCCCGTATTCCGCGAGCAACTGGCGAACTACCCCTGGCCGTTGAACAAAACCACCTCGGTGGACAAGTGTGCAGCGGCCTTTGTCGATGGCATCGAGCACCGAAAGGAACGCGTGTACTGCCCGGGCTGGGTGCGGGTGTTCCGCTGGCTGAAGCCGTTTCTGTCAACCCCGCTTGGCGAGCGCCTGTCGCACGGAAATGCCGGTAGTCAAGTGGCCCAAATGGACGCCGAAGTCGCCGCACTCGGGCGTTCCACCAGCGCCAGCAACGAGGCGTTGGAGAAACACTAAGCGGCTCGGGCCGGTCTCAAACCCAGCTGGCGGCGATCCGCCGCGCAGTCTGGAGGCGACGGGCAAATGTCGGCCTGCCGCGATCGGTGACGGTCCGTAGTACGTGCTCAGGCGCTGTTTCCGGGGTGCCGCTGGAGAACGGCGGCTCGGGTGCATATTGGATGGACAGTTGCACCGCTTGGGCTTCGTCGACGCCTCGCAGCTTCGCTGCGACCAGCAACGCTGCGTCGATGCCTGCGGTCACTCCCGCGGCGAACGCGAAAGTGTCATCGGTGACCACGCGCTTGTTGACGGCGGTCGCACCAAAGATCGGGAGGAGTTCGAACGAGGCCCAGTGTGTCGTAGCTTGCCGTCCCCGCAGCAGCCCGGCCGCGCCGAGCAGCAGAGCCCCAGTGCAGACCGACAACACACACTGCGCGCCAGATGCCTGCTCTCGCAACCAGTTCAGCAGTCGCTGGTTATCCATCTGGGCTTCCTGCCCCGGGCCACCCGGCACGTGCAGAACATCGAGTTGGGGCGCGTCTTCGAGTACGGCATCTGGTTGAAGCTGCAGCCCGTGGTAATCACGGACCGGTCGCTCGGACAGGCCGTACACGGTGTAACTGGTGTTCGGCAGTCCGGCGAGCACCTCGTATGGACCGGTGAAGTCGATCTGGTCCATGCCGTCGAAGACAACGGACCCGATCTTGAGCTCCGGCTGGCTTTGCGGGTTTTCCATGCCGCCCAGTGTTGTCGCGCAGGTGAGGTCGCGCGACCGTCATTGCGGCCAGATTCCGTCGGACTTCTGCCACCAGAACGTGTCCTGCAGCATTATGAGCTCGCCAGCTGGTTCGTCGGCGATCTGTGCGATCGGCGGTATGCCGTCGGGGTCATGCCGGATTGGCGGGCAAGGTGGAGGCGAAGAACACCTGCGCTGCCGAACCCGCAGTAATCAGCGATTTCTTCGACGTCCAGCGAGGTCGCTTCGAGCAGGCGCTGCGCCTCCAGCACGCGTTGGGCGGTTAACCACCGCATGGGTGTCGTGCCGACCTGTTCGGCGAACCGCCGGGCGAAAGTGCGCGACGGCAGCCCGGCGTGGCGGGCGAGGTGATCTACCGTCAGAGGCCGCCTCATCTGGCTGATCGCCCACTCGAGGGTCTGCCCCAAACCGCCGTCGGGCGGCAGCGGGCGCTGAGCGTACTGCGCTTGGCCGCCGGTGCGGTGCACGGCCACAACCATTCGTCGTGCCACCGCCGCGGCGGCATCGACTCCGTAGTCGGTGCGGACCATGTACAGACATAGGTCGATGCCGGCGGATAGGCCGGCGCTAGTGAGGATTTGGCCTTCGTCGGCGTAGAGAATGTCGGGGTTAAGCCGCACCCGAGGGAAGAGCTGACGGAAGTCCTCAGCCTGTTGCCAGTGAGTGGTCGCAGTGCGGCCATCGAGCAGGCCCGCAGCGGCCAAGGCAAAGGCGCCGATGCAGACCGAGGCGATGCGTACGCCGCGGTCCGCCGCGCGGCGAAGGACCTCGAGCGCATAGTCCGGAGGACGGGCATACGGGTGGAATCCGGGCACCACGACAGTGTCTGCCGCGTCGACGGCATCCAGTCCGCGAGCGGCGGTTACGGCGAACCCAGTCGAGGAGGGCACCTCCCCGGAACGCTGGGCGCAGACGGTGAAGCTGTATCGGTCCTGCTCATCCTTATGGCCAAAGACGTGACCGAGCACTGACAAGTCGAAGGCCACCACTTGGGGAATCGCCAACGCGACCACTCGGTGCACGACTCGAAGAGATCGGCTAGCGCCCGTAACCCGGACGGCGGCGGCGCAGATAGCGCTCGAACTCGGCGGCCAGCGCGTCGCCGTCGATCTTGCCCAGCGCCTCGTTCATGTCGACCTCGGCGTCACCGCGTTGCTCCAATGACTGCACGTACTCGGAGACTTCGTCGTCCTCGGCCGTCATCTCGGTGACCGCCTGCTCCCACTCCTCGGCCTGAGCCGGCAGGTCGGCCAGCGGCACCTCGATATCGAGCACATCCTCAACTCGGCGCAGCAGGGCCACGGTCGCCTTCGGATTCGGTGGCTGCGACACGTAATGCGGAACCGCCGCCCAGAAAGTGACCGCCGGTATGCCGGCCGCCACGCAGGCGTCCTGGAACACGCCGGCGATGCCGGTCGGGCCCTCGTAACGGGTTTCCTGCAGGCCGAAGCGGCGCGCCGATTCGGGGGAGTAGGCCGCCCCGGACACCGGCACCGGTCGGGTGTGCGGGGTGTCGGCCAGCAGCGCGCCGAGGATCACCACGGTGTCGACGTTGAGCTTGTCGGCGACGGCCAGCAGCTCGGCGCAGAAGGTGCGCCAGCGCATATTCGGCTCGACTCCGTGCATCAACACGATGTCGCGGTCGGCACCCGGCGGGCGGCAGTGCGAGATCCGCATCGATGGCCACACCAATTCCCGCGTGACGCCGTCGACCTGCCGGATGACCGGGCGGTTCACCTGATAGTCGTAGTAAGCCTCGTCGTCGATCTCGACGATCGGGTCCGCCTCCCAGATTGCGTCCAGGTGCTCCAGGGCGTCGCTGGCCGCGTCACCGGCGTCGTTCCACCCCTCGAACGCCGCCACGACGATCGTGTTGTGCAGTTCGGGTAGTGAAGCGCTGACATCCGGCGAAGTCACAGAATCAGCGTACGGCCTGATCGGAGTCCTGGTGGGCCGAGCGCCGTCAAGCATCCGGCCATTTTCCATAGACCGGCTATGCTTGTCCGGATGACTTCCACCAACGACACCGGCTACGACACCGACCTGCTCGAAACGTTGTCGCAGCGCGTCGTCGTGGGCGACGGTGCGATGGGGACCCAGCTGCAGGCAGCGGATCTGACGCTCGATGACTTCCGCGGGCTGGAGGGCTGCAACGAGATCCTCAACGAGACCCGCCCCGATGTATTGGAGACCATCCACCGCAACTACTTCGAGGCAGGCGCCGACGCGGTGGAAACCAACACGTTCGGCTGCAACATGTCCAATCTCGGCGACTACGACATCGCCGACAAGATCCGCGACCTGTCGCACAAGGGCACCGCGATCGCGCGCCGGGTTGCCGACGAATTGACCACCCCGGACCGCAAGCGCTACGTGCTGGGGTCTCTGGGACCGGGCACCAAGCTGCCGACGCTGGGCCACACCGACTACCACCTCATCCGCGACGCCTACACCGAGGCCGCGCTGGGCATGCTCGATGCGGGCGCCGACGCGATCCTGGTGGAAACCTGCCAGGATCTGCTGCAGCTCAAGGCCGCGGTGTTGGGATCGCGGCGGGCGATGGCGCAATCCGGGCGGCACATCCCGGTGTTCACCCACGTCACCGTCGAGACCACCGGCACCATGCTGCTGGGCAGCGAGATCGGTGCTGCGCTGACGGCCATCGAGCCGCTGGGCGTCGACATGATCGGCCTCAACTGCGCAACGGGTCCCGCTGAGATGAGCGAGCACCTGCGATACCTGTCCCGGCACGCCCGCATCCCGGTGTCGGTGATGCCCAACGCCGGGCTGCCGGTGCTGGGCGCCAACGGCGCCGAATACCCGCTGCAGCCAGACGAATTGGCCGAGGCGATGGACTCATTCATCGCTGAGTTTGGGCTGTCGCTGGTCGGCGGCTGCTGCGGCACCACCCCGGAGCACATCAGGCAAGTGGCCGACGTGGTGGCAGGATACAACGACGGCAGCGCGCAGCGGGGCGAGCGGCAGGTAACCTTCGAGCCGTCGGTGTCATCGTTGTACAGCGCCGTGCCTTTCGAGCAGGACGCCTCGGTCCTCGTGATCGGGGAGCGGACGAATGCCAACGGCTCCAAAGCATTTCGTGAGGCGATGATTGCCGAGGACTACCAGAAGTGCCTCGACATCGCCAAGGACCAGACCCGCGACGGCGCACATCTGCTGGACCTGTGCGTCGACTACGTGGGCCGCGACGGCGTGGCCGACATGACCGCGCTGGCCAGCCGGCTGGCGACGGCGTCAACGCTGCCGATAATGCTGGACTCCACCGAAACCCCAGTCCTGAAAGCTGGTTTGGAGCACCTGGGTGGGCGCTGCGCGGTCAACTCGGTGAACTATGAGGACGGTGACGGGCCCGAGTCGCGTTTCGCCAAGACCATGGAGCTGGTCGCCGAGCACGGCGCGGCGGTGGTCGCACTGACCATCGACGAGGACGGCCAGGCCCGCACCGCCGACAAGAAGGTCGAGATCGCCGAGCGGCTGATCAACGACATCACCGGCAAATGGGGAGTGGACGAATCCTCCATCCTCATCGACTGTTTGACCTTCACCATCGCCACCGGTCAAGAAGAGTCGCGTAAAGACGGCATCGAGACCATCGAAGCCATCCGTGAGCTGAAGAAGCGCCACCCCGCTGTGCAGACCACGCTCGGGTTGTCCAACATCTCGTTCGGTCTCAATCCCGCTGCGCGCCAAGTGCTCAACTCGGTGTTCCTGCACGAATGCCAGGAAGCCGGGCTGGATTCGGCGATCGTGCACGCGTCGAAGATCCTGCCGATGAACCGGATTGAGGAAGAGCAGCGCAAGGTCGCGTTGGATCTGGTCTACGACCGCCGCCAAGAAGACTATGACCCCCTGCAGGAGTTGATGCGACTGTTCGAGGGTGTGTCGGCGGCGTCGTCGAAGGAGTCACGCGCCGCCGAGCTGGCCAAACTCCCGTTGTTCGAGCGGCTGGCGCAACGCATCGTCGACGGCGAGCGCAACGGGCTGGAGGCCGATCTCGACGAGGCGATGACCCAGAAGCCGCCGCTGGAGATCATCAACGAGAACCTGCTGGCCGGCATGAAGACGGTCGGCGAGCTGTTCGGCTCCGGGCAGATGCAGCTGCCCTTCGTGCTGCAGTCGGCCGAGGTGATGAAAACCGCTGTGGCCTACTTGGAACCGCACATGGAGAAGTCCGACGACGACTCCGGTAAGGGACGCATTGTCCTGGCCACCGTAAAAGGCGACGTGCACGACATCGGCAAAAACCTCGTCGACATCATCTTGAGCAACAACGGCTACGAAGTGGTCAACCTCGGCATCAAGCAGCCGATCGCCACCATTCTCGAAGTGGCCGAAGACAAGAGCGCCGACGTCGTCGGTATGTCGGGCCTGCTGGTGAAATCCACCGTGGTGATGAAGGAAAACCTCCAGGAGATGAACACCCGCGGCGTCGCCGAGAAGTTCCCGGTGCTGCTCGGTGGTGCCGCGCTGACCCGTAGCTACGTGGAGAACGACCTCGCCGAAATCTACGAAGGCGAAGTGCACTATGCGCGAGACGCTTTCGAGGGCCTGAAGCTGATGGACACCATCATGAGTGCCAAGCGGGGCGAGACACCCGACGTCGACAGCCCGGAGGCTATCGCCGCCCGGGAGAAAGAGGCCGAACGCAAGGCCCGCCACGAGCGATCCAAGCGCATTGCGGCGCAACGAAAAGCGGCCGAGGAACCGGTCGTCGTGCCAGAGCGCTCGGACGTCGCAGCTGACGTCGAGGTGCCGGCGCCGCCGTTCTGGGGATCACGGGTGGTCAAGGGCCTGGCGGTAGCCGACTACACCGAACTGCTCGACGAGCGCGCCCTTTTTCTGGGTCAGTGGGGTCTGCGCGGGGTGCGTGGCGGCGAGGGACCCTCCTATGAGGAGCTGGTGGAGACCGAGGGCCGACCGCGGCTGCGGTACTGGCTGGACCGGCTGTCCACCGACGGCGTGCTGGCACACGCCGCCGTGGTCTATGGCTACTTCCCGGTGGTGTCCGAGGGTGACGACGTCGTCCTGCTCACCGGGCCCCGGCCCGATGCCGGGCAGCGGTTCCGCTTCACCTTCCCCCGTCAGCAGCGCGACCGCTTCTTGTGCATCGCCGACTTCATCCGCTCGCACGACCTGGCCGTCGAGCGGGGACAGGTCGATGTGATGCCGTTCCAGCTGGTGACCATGGGTCAACCGATCGCCGACTTCGCCAACGAGCTGTTCGCGTCGGACTCCTATCGCGACTACCTCGAGGTGCACGGCATCGGCGTGCAGCTCACCGAGGCGCTGGCCGAGTATTGGCACCGCCGTGTCCGCGAGGAATTGCGATTCTCCGGCGACCGGGCGATGTCCGCCGAAGACCCGGACGCTGTCGAGGACTACTTCAAGCTGGGCTACCGCGGCGCTCGGTTCTCCTTCGGCTACGGCGCTTGCCCCGATCTGGAGGACCGGGTCAAAACCATGGCCCTGCTCGAGCCGGAACGCATCGGGGTCACGCTGTCGGAGGAGATGCAGCTGCATCCCGAGCAATCCACCGACGCGTTCATCCTGCACCACCCGGAAGCCAAGTATTTCAACGTCTGACGTGAATAGCGGCAGCGCGGACGGCGGTATCCTCTGGCCAGCCGAGACCCGACAGCATCGAAGGACGTCATGACCGGTGATGATGCCCGCGGGCAGGTGCCGTCGGCTCCCCATGAAGACCTGCCGGCCGACCACCGCGCCGCTCGCGCCGCCTTCTTGGCCGCCACCCGCTTCGCGTCGGTGGCCGCCATCGGTGGACTGCTTTTCGGTTACGACATCTCGGTGACCAACCGCGCAGTCAAGGCGTTGCAGGCCAACTTTCACATCGGCAACGCGCTGTTGGGTTTCGCCGCGGCCGCGGCGCTGATGGGTGCCGCAATCGGAGCGGTGCTCGCCGGACGGATCGCGGACCGGATGGGCCGACTGGCGATGATGAAGCTTTCGGCCGTGTTGTTTCTCATCTGCGGGCTCGGCGCCGGGTTGGCAAGCAGCATCGGGATGTTCATTGTTTTCCACGCCATCGGCGGGATCGGTATCGGCCTCGGGTCCGTCGCGGCACCGGCGTACATCGCTGAGATCTCGCCGCCGCGCTTTCGCGGCCGACTCGGCTCGCTGCAGCAACTCGCCATCGTGTGCGGCATTTTTGGCGCCCTGGCACTGACCTGGTTGCCGTTTCATACCGCAGGGGGTCCCAGTGGCCCGCTGTGGCTGGGTCTGGGAGCTTGGCGCTGGACCTACCTGGGTGAGGTGATTCCGGCGCTGGTGTATTTCGCGCTGCTTTTCATCATTCCGGAGTCACCGCGCCATCTTGTTGCACAACAACAAGTTCCGCAGGCTCGCCGGGTGCTGTCCACGCTGCTCGGTGATCGCGATGTGGAGCCCACGATCAATCGGATCACGAAGACCCTGGAGCAGGAAAAGGCGCCGTCCTGGCGCGACCTGCGTAAGCCGACCGGCGGGCTGTACGGCATCGTCTGGGTGGGCCTGGGACTGGCCATCTTTCAGCAGTTCGTTGGTATCAACGTGATCTTCTACTACTCCGACGTGCTTTGGGAGGCAGTGGGATTCGGCGAGAAATCCTCGTTCACCATCGCGCTGGTGACCACCGGGGTCAACGTCCTGATCACTGTGGTGGCGATCGCGCTGATCGACAGGGTCGGCCGCAGGCGCCTGCTGTTGGTGGGATCAGCGGGGATGACAGTGATGTTAGCGACGCTGACCGTCGTTTTCACCGGCGCAGCCGTCGTCAACGGAAGGCCAGACCTGGACATCACCTCCGGGCTGATCGCGCTGGTCGCCGCCGACCTGTTCGTTGTCGCGTTCGGTGTCTCGTGGGGCCCCGTCCTGTGGGTGCTACTGGGTGAGATGTTCCCCAACCGCCTCCGGTCGGCTGCGTTGGGCTTGGCCTCGGGCGTGCAATGGATGGCCAACTTCACAATCGTCATGACCTTCCCGGCGCTGCGGCACGCGCTCGGCTTGGCGTACGGCTTTTACGCGCTGTGTGCGGCGCTGTCGTTCTTTTTCGTGTGGAAATGGGTCCGCGAGACCAACGGCGTCTCGCTGGAGGACATGCCCGACGAAGTGTCCTCGACCTGAAACCGCCGTGACTTTGCTTACCCGCCCATGAAACAATCGCTGCCCGTGAAGACCTTCGAGGATCTGTTTGCCGAGCTTGGCGAGCGTGCCCGCACCCGCCCGCCCGGCAGCGGCACCGTGGCCGCGCTGGACCGTGGGGTGCATGCGGTGGGCAAGAAGGTCCTGGAGGAGGCCGGGGAAGTGTGGTTGGCGGCTGACCACGAATCTGACGAAGCACTCGCGGAGGAGATCAGTCAGTTGCTGTATTGGACTCAGGTACTCATGATTGCCCGCGGGCTGACGCTCGATGACGTCTACCGGAAGCTGTGATGGTAGCGCTGAACCGAAACGGCTCCACGAGACTGCGGATAGCGGTTCCCAACAAGGGGGCACTGAGCGAGCCGGCCGTCGAAATCCTCGCCGAGGCCGGGTACCGCCGTCGTACCGATCCCAAAGACCTGACCGTCATCGACCCGCACAACCACGTCGAGTTCTTTTTTCTGCGGCCCAAAGACATTGCCATCTACGTCGGGTCGGGTGAGCTCGACTTCGGGATAACCGGAAGGGATTTGGCGCGTGAGTCCGGCGCGCCGGTGCACGAACGACTGGCGCTCGGCTTCGGGTCGTCAAGCTTTCGCTACGCCGCACCGGCCGGACGCGACTGGACCATCGACGACCTGGCCGGCCGGCGAATCGCCACGGCATACCCGAACCTGGTGCGAGAAGACTTGGCGACCCGTGGTATTGACGCTACGGTGATCCGCCTGGACGGCGCCGTGGAGATCTCCGTGCAGCTTGGGGTGGCCGACGCGATCGCCGACGTGGTGGGTTCGGGTCGCACCTTGAACATGCACGATCTGGTGGCCTTCGGTGAAACACTGTGCGATTCCGAGGCGGTGCTCATCGAACAGGTCGACCCTGACGACGCGGACGGCGGGCCGGACGCCTCCGCCCGCGACCAACTGGTCGCGCGGGTGCAGGGCGTGGTGTTCGGTCAGCAGTACCTGATGCTGGACTACGACTGTCCGCGTTCGGTGCTCGACGACGCCACGTCGATCACACCGGGTTTGGAGTCACCGACAATCGCCCCGCTCGCGGATCCCGATTGGGTGGCGGTGCGGGCTCTGGTGCCGCGCCGGGATGTCAACGCGATCATGGACGAGCTGGCGGCCATCGGGGCGAAAGCGATCCTGGCGTCGGACATCCGGTTCTGCCGATTCTGACCATCAATGCGCCGGTGTAGTCGGCTTTGCTGTGTTAGCGTCCCGCTAGAGCCGCGTTTTCCGTAGAGCCCGCAGGAGGGTCGCCGTGACGCACTTCTATGTTCTGCTGCTAGCTCTCGGAATCGGTGTAGTTGCCGGATTGCGTTCCATGACGGCCCCGGCCGTAGTCGCCTGGGCCGCCATGCTGCACTGGATCAACCTGAACGGAACGTGGGCGTCCTGGATGGGCTATCCGGTGACCGTCGCCGTCTTCACCATCCTCGCCGTCGGCGAGCTGGTCGCCGACAAGCTTCCGATGACACCAAACCGCACCTCACCGCCGTCCTTCGCTGCTCGGATCATCTCGGGCGCGTTCTCCGGCGCCGTCATCGGCACCGCCTGGGGCTACACCTGGAGCGCCCTCGGTGCGGGCGCAGTCGGCGCCGTGCTCGGCACTCTGGGTGGCTTCCACGTGCGCACCCGCGTGTTCGTGTTGCCCGGCAACGCTTTGCCGATCGCGTTGCTCGAAGACGCCATTGCGGTGCTGGGTGGACTCGCGATTGCCGCGACAACAGCTGTTCTGTGACACGGCGTTTCGACGCGATCGTCGTCGGCGCCGGTCAGGCCGGACCCGCCATGGCAGGCCGGTTGACCGCGGCCGGCCACACGGTCGCGGTTGTGGAGCGCAAGCTGATCGGCGGTACCTGCGTCAACACCGGGTGCATCCCGACCAAGACACTGGTGGCCAGCGCGCACGCAGCGCACCTGGCCCGGCGCGGCGGCGATTTCGGCGTCGGTACCGGAGTGGTCAGCGTGGACATGGCGAAAGTCAAGGCGCGCAAAGACGAGATCATGCTGGGCGACCGCAAAGGTGTCGAAGACTGGTTGAACGGAATGGACGGCTGCACCGTCATCCGCGGTCACGCCCGTTTCGAGGACCCGCACACACTGCGCGTCGGCGACGAGGTTTTGCAAGCCGAGCGGATCTTCCTCAACGTCGGTGGTCGTGCGGTGGTGCCCGACATCCCTGGGCTTACCGACGTTGAATTCCTCACCAATGTGTCGATCCTCGAACTCGACACCGTGCCCGAGCATCTGGTCATCATCGGCGGCAGCTACATCGCGCTCGAGTTCGCCCAGATGTATAGCCGGTTCGGCGCCCGGGTGACCGTCGTCGAGAAAGGGCCGCGGCTGGCGTCCCGTGAAGACAACGACGTCTCGGACACCATCAAGGAGATCCTGGAGAACGAGGGCATCGACATCGTGGTCGATGCTGCTGATATCCGAATTGCCAAGCAGGACGGTGGTTTCCAGGTGATGCCGCGGGCCGGTGCCGCACCGATCGCCGGGAGCCATCTGCTGCTGGCGGTCGGGCGGCGGCCCAACACCGATGACCTCGGCCTCGAGCACGCCGGTGTGCAAACCGATGCCCGGGGATACATCACCGTCGATGACCAACTGAGAACCAGCGTCGAGCACATCTGGGCAATGGGGGACTGCAACGGCAAGGGCGCATTCACCCACACCTCCTACAACGACTTCGAGATCGTCGCAGCCAACCTGCTCGACGATGACCCACGGCTTGTGAGCGACCGCATTCCCACCTATGCCCTCTATATCGACCCGCCGCTGGGACGGGCCGGAATGACCGTCGAGCAGGTGCGCGCGTCGGGCCGCCCTGCCCTAGTCGGCCAACGGCCCATGACCAGAGTGGGCCGCGCGGTGGAAAAAGGTGAGACACAAGGCTTTATGAAAGTGGTGGTCGACGCTCAGACAAAGCAGATCCTGGGCGCGGCAATCCTCGGCGTCGGTGGCGACGAGGCCATCCACGAAATTCTGGATGTGATGTCGGCGAAGGCGCCCTACACCACGCTGGCGCGCACCATGCACATCCACCCGACGGTCAGCGAGCTGATACCGACGATGCTGCAGGAGATGTCCCCCCTGCAGTAGGCATCACGCCGCCGGGTCTGCCTGCTGCAGAACGGCGTCCGGATCACCTTCGTTGGGACGCTCCGGCCAACCCGGATACGGCGGCGGCGTCCCGCCGAACACGGGGCAGTGTGCGTGGTGCGCGCACCAGTCGCACAACCGCGACGGCCTTGGCCTGAAATCGCCTGTCGCACCCGCGGATTGAATTGCCCGCCAAATTGCCATCAGGGTCTTCTCGAAGCGCAGCAGCTCGTCTTCGTCGGGGGAGTAGTCCAGCAGCTGGCCGTCCGCCAGGTAGATGAGCCGCAGCCGCGTCGGCAGCACGCCGCGCGAGCGCAGTAACGCGACCGCGTAGAACTTCATCTGGAACATGGCCTTGAACTCGGCGAGAGCCCGCGCTTCCGGCGGCGCCTTACCGGTCTTGTAGTCCACCACCCGCAACTCGCCGGTCGGTGCGACATCGATCCGATCGATGATCCCGCGCAGCAGCGTGCCGTCGGCAAGCTCCACCTCGATGCGCTGCTCGCAGCTTTGCGGGTCGAACCGGGTCGGATCTTCCAACAGGTAGTAGCCGGACAGCAGTGCGCGGGCCTCGTCGAGGAGTTGGGATTGTTGGTCCGCGTCCAACTCGGCGATCAGATCGGGTTCCGCGGCGATCACCTGCTCCCACGCCGGGCCGACCAGTGCGCCGGCGGTCTGCGGGCCGCGTTCCGCCGCAGGCCGGCTGTAGAGCTGCTCCAGAGCGGCATGCACCACCGAGCCGCGCAATTGTGCCGTCGATGGCGGCTCAGGGAGCCGATCGATCGCCCGGAATCGGTAGAGCAACGGGCATTGTTTGAAGTCGGCCGCGCGTGACGGCGACAGTGCCGGTCTCGATGCCGGGCGGACTACACCCGGCTCGCCACCCTGTTCGCCACTCATATCCGCAGCCTAGGGGCGAGGTCGGACAACCCCGCGCACCTTTCTCGGCGCGTCTGCTGGCAGGCTAGACAGCTGTGTCTGCAACGGGGCCGTTCGCCGTCGGCGATCGGGTGCAGCTCACCGACGCCAAGGGTCGGCACTACACGATGCTGCTCAGCCCGGGCGGCGAATTTCACACTCATCGCGGGGCGATCGCGCACGACACGGTGATCGGCCTTCCCGAAGGCAGCGTCGTCAAATCCAGCAACGGCGACTCGTTCCTGGTATTGCGCCCACTGCTGGTGGACTACGTGATGTCCATGCCTCGCGGCGCCCAGCTGATCTACCCCAAAGACGCGGCTCAGATCGTGCACGAGGGCGACATCTTCCCGGGCGCCCGGGTTTTGGAGGCCGGTGCCGGCTCCGGGGCGCTGACCTGTTCGCTGCTGCGCGCGGTCGGGCCGCACGGGCGGGTGATCTCGTACGAGGTGCGCGCCGATCACGCCGAACACGCCCGTCGCAATGTGGAGACGTTCTCCGGCGGCGTCCCGGACAACTGGCAGCTGATTCTCAGCGATGTCGTCGATACGGACCTGGCCGACGGCTCGGTCGACCGGGTCGTGCTGGACATGCTGGGGCCCTGGGAGGTGCTCGACACCGTGGCGCGGGTAGTGGTCGCCGGCGGCGTGCTGATCGTCTACCTGGCCACCGTCACCCAGCTCTCGAAGACGATCGAGGCGCTACGCGAACAGCAGTGCTGGACCGAGCCGCGCGCCTGGGAGACGCTGCAACGCGGCTGGAACGTGGTCGGGTTGGCGGTGCGCCCGCAGCACAACATGCGCGGCCACACCGGATTCTTGGTGTCGGCGCGTCGACTGGCTCCGGGCACCGTCACGCCGACACCGCTGCGCCGCAAGCGCTAGGTCTAAGCCGAGCCACCCCTGGTGGACTGCGGCCGCTCGGAGAGTACAGCTCGGGCCCGAGCTAACTCAGGCCAGGCGTTGTCGGCTTGGATACGGTCTGCGGCATCGGCCACCCCCGCGGATGCTGGCTCCCCGCGGAGTTCGAAATCGTCCAGCGCAGTTCGCAATTCGAACAAGGTCGCGCCCTGGCGGCGGGCGAGTTCGAGGGCGGCGTTGATGTCGGCTTGGCGCGCGGCCAGGTCGGTGTGAGTCTGGGCGCGAACCCGCAAAAGTTCGGCGTCGTAGTAGCACATCCCGGTGTCCTGGGTCAGCGCCAGAGCGGTGTCCAGGCATTCGCGGGCCGCCGCGGGTCGATCTGCGGCGATCAACAGCAGTCCGAGGACGGCGTCGTAGGCGGTGCGGAACAGGTTGCCGCCTGACGCGCGGAAGTAGCCGAGGAGCCTGGTCATGGTCGCAATATGACCCTCGAGGGCGGTCTGGTCGACGTCGTCGGCGCCGACCGCGCCCAGGCCGCCAACGGCCGCCTGCCAGGTGGCCCCACCACTCGCCAACCATCGAAGCCGTGCCGCTCGCCCAGCTTGCTCAGGTCGGCGGCCAGAACTCCGGCGCGGTCGAGCTGGCCGGCCTCGATGCGCACCCCGATCTCCAGCATCCGTGCGTAGCCGCTGGTGTATGGCCCCTGGGGGAAGCCGAGCTGTTCGGCCCGGAATGCTGCATTGGCGAACTCGGTTTCGGCACCCGTGAGATCGCCCCGCATGCAGCGTGCCGAGGCCAGGTGGGCGTGGGTATATACAAGGGGCTCACTGACCACGAACCACTCCGCGTCGACGAGGTAGGTGCTGTCCACGTCTGCGGCGGCAAGGCCCGCGATCGCCGTTTCCAGGTGGGCGCCCGCGGCGTCGAACTCGCCGCGCAGAAGCGCAAGCAACCCGGCGTATTCCTCGATCACCGGAATGAACCACGGCCGGCCGTGCTCAAGGCCGGTGCGCAGCGACTCGAGCACCTGCACCACCCGACGCAGATCGGCGCGCGTGACGTAGTACCCCGCCACCGCCGCCAACGTGGCGAACAGGTCCTCGTCACAGAGGTCGGTCCCAGCCAGCTGCAGGCACCGCTCGTAGTCCACGCCGGCGGCCCCGCTCTGGATAGCCCTCGACCGCGCTACGAAGACGCCCGCGCTCCAACCGCAGTCCCATTTCCATGCGGTCGCGATCCGGGCCCGGTTCGGCATGGTCGAGCTGGGTGAGAGCACGGGTCAGGAAGGTGCGGGCCTCGGCGAGCGCGCCGCGCAGCAGTGCGTCGGTTGATGCGCGCTCGTAGGCCGAGGCCGCCTGGTCGAACCGTTCGGCCTGCTCGTAATGGCCGGCGACCAGTTGCCAGTCCGGGTGTGCGCTCGCCGCATCACCGACCAGGGCATCGGCGACCTTGGCGTGCAGCCCTCGGCGCACGCTCGGGGGCGCCAACTCGGCGGCGACCTCGCGCAGCAACTCGTGGCGAAAACGCCACGTGCCGGTTCCCCACCGTTCGAGCACCAGCGCGCCTTCGAGCTCGTCGATGACGTCATCGACCTCGTCGTCGGTCAGCTCGACCACCGAACCCAGCAGGTCCCGGTCAATCTGGCGGCCAATGACGGCCGCCGCCTCGACCACCGGCACCACCTTCGGGCTCGCGCGCAGCCGGGCGAACAACGGCTCATACAACGTTTCCGGCACCCCGGTCTGGCCAACTCCATTGACGATCTGCTCGATGTAAAACGGCACTCCGTCGCAGCGTGCTGCTACCGCTGCCCGCTCCTCGCCTGTGAGGTCGGGATCTAGCTCGGTGATCAGTGCGTCGGTCTGTTCGTCGGTCAAGGGCGCCAGGTCGAACACCGTGTGCGGCCACTCGGTCGGCAGCCAGCCACTGGGCCGACCCGTGATGACCACCAGGAGCCGACCCTCGCCACAGTTCAGCAGCGCGCCAAGGACCTCGCGGGTCGACGGATCGAACCAGTGGACATCCTCGGCTACCACCAGTCCGGCACCGCCGCCGATACAGGTCAGCAGGTAGGTCTGCACCGCCTCTGCGATCAGCTCGTAGAGTTTTCGGCCCTCGGCGGCCACCTGCTCGTAGCCGGCCGCCGCATCGATGCCCAGCACCGGCGCCAACAGCGGCACCGTGGTCTGCGGATCTAGACCGCACGTGCGAATTTCGTTGTCCAACAGCCGCAGCCGTTGTGCTTGATCAGCGTCGCGGTCGATGCCGCAACGACGCTCCAACAACGTGCGCACCGGATGCAGGCCGGCGCCGGTGTGAAACGGCGAGCCGACCAGCTCCAGCACCACCGACCCAGAAGCCTCGACCAGCTGCGCGACCGCGGCCGCCAGCCGGGACTTCCCAATTCCGGGCTCGCCCCGAAACACCACACCCGAAGTGCTCAACGTGCCGGCCCGCGCCTGCGCCCAGGACTGTTCCAGCTGGGCTAACTCTGCGTCACGGCCCACCAACGGACCTCGGCCCGACTCGCGCGCCGACGCACGCTCGGCCATGACGCGGTAATGGGTGAGCGGTTCCGAGACGCCCTTCACCAGCGCTGCCGGACGGGCCTCCAACTCAAAGTTGTTGCGTATCAAAGCCTCAACCGTGTCGGAAACCACGACCGCGCCCGGTGGGGCCAGGCTTGAGACCCGCGCGGCCAGGTTGGCGGCCAGCCCGTAGACGTCGTCTTGGGCGGTGTCCAGATACACCAGCCCGCGGTGCACCCCAACCCGGACGTTGATCTCGATCCCGAAGCGCCGCCGCGCCTGATCACTAAGGCGCGCCACCTCCCGGGTGATTTCCAGCCCCGCCTGAACGGCGCGGCGCACATCGTCCTCGTGAGCGATCGGGTGACCGAAGACCGCCAGCAGTCCATCACCCTTGGTCGAGCCGATGTGACCCTCATAGCGGCTCACAGCGCGCTGCACCTGCTCGCGATAGCGGCCCACCAGGAGTCGATACGTCTCGGGCTCCACCTGAGTCGACAACACCGTCGAGTCCACCAGATCGGCGAAGAAAATGGTCAACCGCCGGATCTCACCCGGATCACTGGGAGCGGCCAATAAGTCCTCGGCCTCGGCGTTGGAGCCATCCGCGGCCAGCACCTGGCCCGCCAAGGCCGTCGCGGCGGCGCGATCACCGCGGTTGGTCGCCGCAACCGCGCGATCCAGCAACTCGTCGATCGACGCCCCGCCCGCGGGGCGGCCGCTTTTCGTCGAGCGCACCGGATCGTCGCTCACCTCGATATCGTGGCACCCGCTCACACACGGTGTGGGGTATTGCACAAGCCGTCGCCTAACTGTCAATGCTGCTAGTCGTCGCTGCGCGCCAATCCACGGCGCACCGACAGCAATTCGAACTCGGGGTGGGCGGCCACCAACCGTTCAGCCGCGTCGAGCACATCGACAGCGTGGCCGCGGTCGGCCGACGCCATCGCCACCCCGATGCCCGCCCGTCGGTAGAGCTCATGCGATCCCGTTTCGGCGGCCGACACGCTGAACTTGCGCTGCAATTCCGCGACCACCGGGCGGATTACCGATCGCTTCTGCTTGAGCGAGCGCACGTCACCGAGCAGCAAATCGAACTCGAGCCACCCGATCCACATCGCGGGGTCAGCGGCCGGGTGTAGTGGCAGGAGGCGGCGCGACTTGCGCGGCATGGAAAGCCAGCAGCACGTCGGCGGTTCGCGCCGATAGCTGCCACCCACCGTGATACGGCGTGAATTCCATCGGAAAGCCGAACCTGGGCCCGCCGCGCTTGGGTGAGCTGATGTCGACATTGGCTACCACGTCGGCCGGATCGCGGTCCGACCACGCGACGTCTCGCACATCGACTTTCAGCGGCGCAAAGCCGCCGTTGAGCAGCGCGGTCGCGAACTGGTCGAGCACGTCCGCATTGTCCGGGGTGGCACCTTGGACCAGGTTGAGCTTCTGACTGCCGGGCACCGCGGGATCGCCGAGCCGGTAAAGCACGGTGGCCAGGGCGTCGGCCGGCGGCAGCGGAGCGACCTGCGCAGCCGGCGTCGAAGTCAGCGACGCGGACGTCGGCGCCGGCTCAGCCTCCGGCGCTGCGCTGTGCTCGTCGCCCGAGCACCCCGATAGCCCGAGCGCCGCCACAATCGTGGCGGCGCTCAGGACTGCAGTGAGATGTCGGCCCATCCGGGCGCGTCAGTGGCCCGACGAACGCACCGACTGGATCAACGTCATCGCCGAGTCATGCGACAGCTTCCAGCCGCCCTGATCGACGAAGGTGAGGTTCTCGTATGTCGGGGCGAGATGCGGGCCCGTCGCAGTGAGGGCGGCCGCGGCGATACCGGGACCGGCGGGTGTGATGCTGGTGAAGTTGAACGTCAGCGGCAGGCTGCCCTTGGCAGCGGCCTTCTGCAGTTCGTGGTCGGCCAGGGAGGCCGGAACCGGGATGCCACCTTCGATGAGGTAGCCCTTGTTGGCAAACGACACGCTAGGGTCCTGCAGCGTGTTGAGAACCGTGGCCAGCTGGTCAGGTGTGGGCACGTCGGCACCGGGGACGACGGGGTCCAGCGGCAGCGGCGCGCTGAAAACCACAGACTGAACCTCAGGCAACGCGGCGGTAACAGATGCAATGCATGTCACACCCGCGGCCGCCGCTCCGATTGCGGCGACAGCCGCCACGCCTGTGGCTAGGGATTTCAGGGTCACAAAAGTCCTCTCGATCAGGCAGGCTCAACATGATGTTAACGCTGTTGCCAGTGTGCCCCATTTCGAGTTCCCGCATGAATTGGAAATCGCCGGTAGCGTTGAGGCATCCGCCGCACCACCTTGAAGGAGCGGGAAAGGAGCGCAAGATGGGTGAGTTAGAGCGTGAACCGTTCGGTAGCCCCCGCGAACCAAACCTGTCCAGTGACGATGTTGCAGAGTTGGAAGAGCTTCGGCGTGAGGCGGCGGTACTGCGGGAG
>JAFAID010000306.1 GCA_019236925.1 Mycobacterium sp.
GGAGGCAGTTGCGGTGCCGCCGGCCCCGCCCGGGCTGTTCTCGCCTACGATCAACGCGCTGGGATCCACGAAATCAGTGGGGTTGACCGACGTCAGTGCCGAACTGACGGCCGAGCCCACGGCTAAATCGAGGATGTCGTCGAATACGTCGGCCTTCGCCGTCGGCGCGCCCGCCAACGGGCCCAGCCCGAACCCCAAAAATGCCCCCGCACCGGCCCCCAGACCGGCCACACGCGCGCGACCGCAGGCTTTTGCTTTCAGTGATCGACGATTTCCCTTGCGATGTTCAGGGACCATGCTAGAAATTTCACGATCTTGATTTTCAGCAAACTTGATCGGCAATCGCACTCAGCGCTAAGACGCACGCACACAGGACTCTTCGTACAAACAGCGGAATTACAGCAAACGCTTGTCGATGCCTGGTTGATGCAGGAGCGCGGCGTGTCGCGGCTGAGCTAAGACGAAGGTTCGCTCAGTCCACCCACATGCTCGCTAGGTGTCGATCTGAACTGCGCGCGCGATGCCATCAGCCAAGACGGATCAGCGGTGGTCGAGCTGTCCTGCGAAACGTCGTACAACCCACAACGAACGCATGAATAATTGGGTATAAGTGCAACACAGCCTTAGCACTTCACGATGGCAACCGCCGTTCTGGCGGAAGACAGGTCGGCAACGGTGAGCAAGCAAACTGAGCCCACGGGGCTTTCGGAAGAAGCACGCGAGCGCGTCAGCGCTGAGTTGGACCGAATCCGGGAACGGCGCGATCGACTGGAGGCCGAGGTCAGAAACGACCGCGGCGCGGTGAGCGATCACGCCGACGCCGCCGACGCCATCCAGCGCGCCGACGAACTGGCCAGCCTCGACGAGCGGCTGATCGAACTCGACCGGCTGCTGCGAGCCGGGCCCGCGCCGTCGAACGGAGCCGGAACGCTGCCCTTCGGCACCGAGGTGACGCTGAAGTTCTCCGACGGCGCGGTCGTCAAGATGCAGGTGATCTCGGTGATCGAAGAAACAGCCCTTGGCGGCGAAGCCGAGGCGTTAACCGCTGGTAGCCCGTTGGGGCTGGCGCTCGTCGGACGAAAAGCCGGCGAGAAGGTCACCTATGAGACGCCCCAAGGGGAAAGCCAGGTCGAGCTGCTCGATGTGAAATACCCGTCGTAGTCCCCCGTAGACTTCGGCCGATGGCCGAGATCACGGCGAGTGCACCGCTGCCGCTCAAGACGCAGGTGTGGCGATTCATCGTCACCGGCGGTTTGTCAGCGATCGTCGACTTCGGCCTGTATGTCGCGCTGCTTCGGCTGGGCCTCCAGGTCAACGTGGCCAAGTCGATCAGCTTCATCGCCGGCACGATAACCGCTTACCTGATCAACCGGCGATGGACGTTCCAGGCGCCGCCGAGCAAGGCCCGGTTCGTCGCCGTTTGCCTGCTCTACGGGCTTACTTACTGCGTGCAGGTCGGCATCAACTACCTCTTCTACCTTCAGTTCGCCAACCAGCCGTGGCGGGTTCCGGCCGCTTTCGTGATCGCGCAGGGCACGGCCACGGTGATCAACTTCATCGTGCAGCGCTCGGTGATCTTCCGGCTGCGCTGAGCTGACCGCACGGCCGGGTACCCTTTTTCACTGATGTTTCCCACGACCACGAAGCGGCTGACCGGCTGGAGCCGCACCGCGCCGTCGGTGGCGCAAGTGCTCTCCACCCCGGACCTCGAGATGATCGCCAAGGCCGTTGCCCACGCCGCCGACGCCGGCGGCCGTGGCGTCATCGCCCGGGGGCTGGGCCGTTCCTACGGTGACAACGCGCAAAACGGCGGCGGGCTGGTCATCGACATGACAGCACTGAATCGGATCCACTCGATCGACGCTGACACCCACGTCGCCGACCTCGACGCCGGGGTCAACCTTGACCAGCTGATGCGGGCCGCGCTGCCGTTCGGACTGTGGGTGCCGGTGTTGCCCGGCACCCGGCAGGTCACCATCGGCGGCGCTATCGGCTCCGACATTCACGGCAAAAACCACCACAGCGCGGGCAGCTTCGGCAATCACGTTCGGTCGATGGAGCTGCTGACGGCCGACGGTCAGATCCGCCACCTCACCCCGGACGGCGAGGAGGCCGAGCTGTTCTGGGCCACCGTCGGCGGTAACGGGCTGACCGGAATCGTGCTGCGCGCCAGCATCGCAATGACGCCGACCGAGACGGCGTATTTCATTGCCGACGGCGACGTCACCCACACCTTGGACGAAACCATCGCGTTCCACAGCGATGGCAGCGAAGCCAACTACACCTATTCGTCGGCCTGG
>JAFAID010000316.1 GCA_019236925.1 Mycobacterium sp.
GATCGGTTCTGCCGCTTCGGCTCTGAATACGTCGAAGCCGCACTCGCCGCGCACGGCCGCGAGTTGGTGGTGGTCGACTCGGGCGAGGTCGACGATGACCTGGTGCGGGATATGACTGAGATCTTGACCTCGATGTGTGCCCGTCTCTACGGCAAACGCGCTGCTGCCAACCGTGCCAAGCGTGCAGTCGCTGCGGCGGCTGACGCCGGGGAACGCGAGGCGGCGTGATGGCAAAGTTCGAGATTCCTGAGGGCTCGACGGTTGTACTGGAACTGGCAGAACTCGCGATCTGGCCAACGCGGGGGCAAAAGGATGGGCTTCCCCGGTTCAAGAAGGAGGGACGCGACCAGGACCGCGTGTCGTTCACGACCGGGGCGATGCGCGTCGAACCTGATCGCCGCCACCTCACGCTTCCGGTCATCGGGACCGTCCGTACGCACGAGAACACGCGCCGGATTGAGCGGCTCATCGCGAAAGACCGGGCGCGGGTGCTGGCGATCTCGGTGCGCCGTAACGGCACCCGGCTGGACGCGAGTGTGCGGGTCCGCGTGCAGCGCCCGCAGCAACCGAAGGTGGCGCACCCCGGTTCACGGGATGGCGTTGATGTCGGGGTGCGGCGTCTCGCCACGGTCGCCGACGAGGACGGCACAATGCTCGAACAAGTGCCGAATCCACGGCCACTCGACGCGGCACTCAAAGAGCTGCGGCACGCCAGCCGTGCCCGCTCGCGCTGCACAAAAGGCTCAAGGCGCTACCGTGAGCGCATCACCGAGATTTCCCGGCTGCATCGCCGGGTCAACGATGTCCGTACCCACCATCTCCATTGTCTGACAACGCGTTTGGCTAAAACCCACGGCCGCATCGTTGTCGAAGGCCTAGACGCGGCGGGGATGCTGCGGCAGAAGGCCGACCACCTGGTCGCCCTCAACCACCAGTACTCGGCCCCCGGCCGCCGACTGCATGCGCTGCAGCAGTGCAGTGACCGGCTCGTCGGGGGCGGCGGTGGTCACCTGGCCCAGCGGTATCGCGGCATCACGCACCAAGGTGCTGGCCCGCTCGTTCGGGGGTACGAGGCGCAGCTGCGACAGCGTAATCAGTCCACTGACCGACCCATCACGTGCCTCCACGGGATAGGCCGAATGCCGGTGCCGGTTCGGTCGGGGATGAAGAACGCTGTTGCGATGTTCACCGTGATCGGCCTGTTTGGCGTTACGAGGAAAACTAGCCCTCTGACATTGCTAGTGCCCACTGAGCTGAATCTGGGCTAACGCTGACGAATCATCAACTAGTCCAACAGTTTTCAACGATTCTGGGATCAGCACCCTACCGCTCGCACGGTATTGAGTAAAAGATCGCATGCCATCGGCGGCGGGCTCGCTGGCCTCGTGGTCACAGCGTTCCTCGTCGCCGCACACATGCCGGCTGAGCGAGTGACTGTACGAGTACCTGGGCTAGCGAACCCGCGCTATACCGATCCTTACGCTGCGGGCGGAGTGGCTGCCGGTGGTGGGGGGTACACCTGATAGCAGTTCGTGCCGCCGAAACCGAGCACGTACACAGTGTCGCAGCGGGTGAAGCTGCCATCCGGGCGTTGGTCGTAGTCGCAACGGCCCCCGCCGTTGCCCAACACGACCGCGCCGCCACAGGGCCCATTTGCGCTTGCCGGTCCCGCGACTACGATTCCGCCTGCGGCAAGTGCGCCGCCAATAGCCATCGCAGAGATCAGTTTCCTCATTTTGTGTTCCTTCGATCGCCCGGCTGGCCGGGACGTGCCGACGACTGCCAGCGGCTGGCAGTCGCCTGGGCCCATGACCCAGTTGCCCTGCACCGCCACACCTAAACTCCCGCCGACCGGTAGCGGTTCGGGGTGTCGTTCCCGTGGCCGGCGAGACCTCCTACATTAATCCACCCCGTACAGCGGTATTAGATGTCTTGCGGCTCAGGTGATGTCGGCGATACTGCGTGCTGCGGTTCACGCGGGCCCAGGTCCAGCCGGAACGGCGGGTACTCATCACGCAGCAACACGGCATACACGCGCACCCGGATCGCCCACCGGTTGAGGCCGAGCACGAGGTCATACAAGCCTTTTGGATAACGCCCGGTCAACAGCAGCGCCACCACCGCGAATGTCAGCAGCAGCGAGACCACTGACAGTAGCGGGACGCTGATCCATTCGCCCGGATGCAGCTGGATTCTGACCTCCCCGGCGGTGAAGAACGCCAGGATCATCACGTAGTGCGGGATAGCCAGCAGCCACCACTTGATCAATACCAATCCTCGGCTCAAATGTTCGGGGTAGTCGACCGTCAAGTCGGCTGGATAATCCGGCTTCGGCTGCAGGCTGAACGGAGGGTACTTGTCAGTGCCCACCACCGTCAGCGCGTAGAAGGCCACCCGCCAGCGCCAACGCGCGACACCGACACTGAAGTCGAACAGAGCGCGGGGGTATTTCCCGGTTATCAGAATTGCGAAAAATGCGATCACAAAGACGACCACGACGGCGATGTGCAAGAAGAACAGCACGATGTAGTGCGGGATGGCAAGAATCCACTTGACCAGCCACTGCCAACGTGACAGCGCGGGGTCGAGGTCACCTCGAACGCGGACGGGATAATCGGCGGTTTGCGGCAGCATGATTGGCGGCTCCTAATCGTTTAGTAGGGATGGGTTGCCGGTCTTAGGACCGGGGTCTGTCCCTTGTGTGTCTGCCGCCGGGTGATGCCTGGTTGTTCCCGACGCTGGACGTCTCCAGAAAGATCGGCGCGCCCGGCGGCAGATCATGTATGTGGGTGGTGGGATGCCGTTGCCCGAGCCCGCCGCGGGGTTGACTTCCTGATGGTTGTTCCCGAGCCGTGAGCTCTTCGATAGAACGAGGTCCTGTGGTGGGCTGGAGTCATGGCTAATGAGATGACGGACCTTCGAGTCCCGCGATTAGGGCGCCGCACGACTTCAGCGGGAACAACACAATCACCGACCAAAGGAGCGCTGACATCTTGGGCTTGTATTGCGGAATTGATTGGGCCAGCGAGCATCACGACATTGCTGTGGTCGATGACGACGGGCAGGTGGTGGCGCGTGGGCGGCTTGGTAATGACGCCGCCGGTTTTGCGCAGGCGTTGACGCTGTTGGCCGAGGCCGGCGACAGCGCCGACCATCCGATCCCGGTCGGGATCGAAACCGACCGGGGGCTGTGGGTGGCCGCGCTGCGCCAAACTGGCCGGCTGATCTATCCGATCAACCCGCTGGCGGCCTCGCAGTATCGGGCCCGGTATGCGCTGTCGGGGGCCAAATCCGATGCCACCAACGCGGTGCTGCTGGCCAACATTGTGCGCACCGATGCCGCTGCGCACCGCCCCCTGCCGGCCGACACCGGCCTGGCCCAAGCCATCCGGGTGCTGGCCCGCGCCCAGCAAGACGCGGTATGGGCACGTCAGCAGATCGGCAACCAGATCCGCGACCTGCTCAAAGACTTCTACCCGGCCGCGCTGGTGGCCTTCGCCGAACTGCCCAGCGGCGGGCTGGCCCGCGCCGATGCCCGCACCATCCTGGCCGCACCCACCCCCGCCGAGGCTGCCAAGCTCACCCCGGCGCGGCTGCGCCGGCTGCTGGTCAAGGCCGGCCGCCGCCGCGATCTCGACCGCGACGTCGAGCGGCTGCGCGCGGTCTTTACCGACACCTACCTGCATCAGCCCCCCGTGGTGGAAAATGCGATGGGTATTCAGCTGTCGGCGTTGCTGCGCCAGTTCGAGGCCGCCTGCACCGCCGCTGATGATTTGGCTGAGGCGGCGGTTGCCCATTTTGAGCAACACCCGGACGTCAAGATCATCACCAGCTTCCCCGGCTTGGGGATGCTGGCCGGCGCCCGGGTGCTGGCCGAGATCGGTGATGACCGCGCCCGCTTCGCCGATGCCCGCGCGTTGAAGGCCTTCGCCGGATCCGCGCCCATCACCCGCGCCAGCGGCAAGAAAACCGTGGTGACACACCGGCATATCAAGAACCGACGCCTGGCCGCGGTCGGCGCGATCTGGGCAGTGGCCTCGTTGCGCAGCTCCCCGGGTGCCCGCCGCCCCTTCGATGCCCGCCGCGCCGCCGGAGACTGGAACCACCAAGCCCAACGACACCTGTTCAACAAATTCCTCGGCCAACTTCACCACTGCCTGCAAACCAGCCAGCCCTACAACGAACACAGGGCGTTTCCACCTCCTCTCCCGCACGCGGCTTGACTTTTAACTTCCTGAGATGTCTTTCTGGTGCACTTCGGCCCGATCGATGAGCCCCCTGATTATTTCGTCTCGCGCCCGTGGAATCCAGCATTGCCTCGGGGAGTCGACGAAGTTAGCGACAGCTACCCGGCCAATGTCTCGACGGCGCCGGCGGCGGTAGCCAGCGTGGCGAGGTGGTCGTCGACTGAGCTCAGACCCGCGCCCATGGTGTTGATGGAAACATGAGAGGCGCCGGCAGCGGCCCAGCGGCGCACATCGTCGACGAACTCTTCCTGATTGCCTCGCCGTGAGACTCGACCTTCCATGGCGATGCGACCGGGGTCTCGGCCCGCCTCGGTGGCCGCTTGGCGCAGCACTCGTACTGCCTCATCGAGCTGTGGTCCGCGCGGAGGTGATGTTTTCAAGATCGGCCAGGCTGCGGATCGGTCCGCTGCGAAACGGCGAGCCGTCGCGGCTGCATTCGGTCTTATAGAGCCCGATGGTAGTTTCCGCCAGCCCGTTATCCAAACCGTCCCCGACAGTGCCAATCGACGGCTTGAGCCCGGCTAGCATCAGTGACTCAGTGAAATGTATTGCAGTGTATTGACTTCCGGCATCGCTGTGATGCATCGCGTCAATGAACGGGTGGCCTTGCCTGGCGCGGAAAACCGTAGCGTGTCGCAGCGCGCGCTCAACGAACCCGGTGTCCTTGCGCAGCGAACACTCCCAGCCAGTGATCACACCGGCGTAGGCGTCGATGACGAACGCGGTGTAGCCAAACCCGGCCGCCATCGGCACATAGGTGAAGTCGGCCACCAGCAGATGGTTCGGTGCCGCCACCCGCCAGCGTCGACCCACCAGGTCCGGTGCGCGGGCCGCGGTCGGATCCGGCTCGGTGGTGCGTGGGGTGCGCCGCGCCCGGCGCACCCCACGCCAGCCGTTGGCGCGCATGATCCGCTCCACCGTGCACCGGGCGACCGGGATACCCTGGCGTTGCAGGTGGGCCCACATCTTCAGGCTGCCGTACAGCGACTCCGGCGGGCGGTTGCCCTTCTCGTTAGGCTCGTAGATCCCGGCCAAGATCTCGGTGATCGTGGTATCCCACAGCGCCCGCTTCGACGGTGTCGCGCTTCGGTGCGCCCAATAGGTGCGCGGGGCGATCTGCACACCGTGGACGGCCAGCGCCCGACAGATCGGTACGACCCCGTACGCCTGCTTGTTTTCGTCGATGAATTCACAGATCAGCGGTGTCGCGGGTCGTACTCCCGCGCGAAGAAACCTGTTGCGGCCTTGAGGATTTCGACCGTTGCTTCAAGTTCTCTGCACTTGCGTCGCAGCTCACGGATCTCGCGCGCGGCATCGGTCGTCATGCCTGGTGCTTCACCGGCGTCGACCTCGGCTTGGCGCACCCACTTGCGTAACGTCTCTGCGCTCATGCCCAACCGCGTCGAGATCGCCTTCATCGCCGCCCACTCGGTCTCATAGTCGCCGGCGTGCTCGCGCACCAGCCGCACCGCCCGCGCCTTGGTGTTCGCGTCGTACCTGCTCGCCATCGCGCCATCCTTCCCTCAACAGAAGGTGCGCACGAAACCCGGGACGGTTCAGGACTTTGAGCCTGCCTTGGCTGGTGTCTTTTTGGCTGGTGTCTTTTTGGCGGCTGCCTTCTTGGCCGGAGCCTTCTTGGCCGGAGCCTTTCTGGCGGCCTTCTTCGCTGGCGACTTCCCGCCGTCCGACCGCGCCTTGACGCTGGCCTCCAGCTTTGCGAGCAGATCGGAAACGTCTTCGGTCTCGTCGAGCTCTTTCGGTTGCTCCTCGGTGGTGAATGCTTCTCCGCCTTCGAGTTTGGCCTGCACCAGCTCGCGCAGTTGGTCCTGGTAGTCGTCGTGATAGCGGTCCGGGTTGAAGTCGTCGGCCATCGACTCGACCACCTGCCCGGCCATCTTGAGTTCCGCCGGTTTGATGTCGACCTTCTTGTCCAACACCGGGAAGTCCGGGTCGCGGATCTCGTCGGGCCACAACAAGGTGTGGATCACCATCACCTCGCGCTTACTGAAATCCTTGACCCGCAAGGCCGCAAGCCGGGTCTTGTTGCGCAAGGCGAAATGCACGATCGCCACGCGGTCGGTTTCGGCCAGCGTCTTGGCCAGCAGCACATAGGATTTGGTGGACTTGCCATCCGGCTCGAGGAAGTAGCTGCGGTCATACATCATCGGGTCGAGCTCGCTGGCCGGGACGAATTCCAGCACCTCGATTTCGCGGCTGCGCTCTTCGGGCAGCGTCGCGATGTCGTCGTCGGTGATCACCACCATCTGGCCGTCGTCGGATTCGTATGCCCGCGCGATATCGCGGTACTCGACAACTTCGCCGCATACCTCGCAGACGCGCTTGTACCGGATGCGGCCATTGTCCTTGGCGTGCACCTGATGAAACTTGATGTCGTGGTCCTCGGTCGCGCTGTACACCTTGACCGGGACGTTGACCAGCCCGAAGGAGATCGAACCCTTCCAGATGGAACGCATACAGTCAGTATGCCCATACGGCCATCCGGATACGCGCCTAACCGAGACGCGCCGGCTTCCTGCCGGTGACGTGCCACGTCTCGACGTGACCGGCCCCCTTGACGTCGATCGTCCCGCGGGCCTGACAATCGAATTCACTGCTGACAAGGTCGAACGTATTGCGGGTGATTTGGATGACGCC
>JAFAID010000317.1 GCA_019236925.1 Mycobacterium sp.
CGAGGACAAGTACGGCGTCAAGATCCCCGACGAGGACCTCGCCGGACTCCGCACCGTCGGTGACGTCGTCACCTACATCCAGAAGCTCGAGGAAGAGAACCCCGAGGCCGCCGTGGCGCTGCGCGCCAAGCTGGAGGCGGAGAACCCGGAGGCGGTCGAGTCGGTGCGCGCCAGGATGGAAGCCGACCACCAGTGACCAGACCTTCCACTGCTAACGGCGGTTTCCCCGATGTTGTGGTAACCGCCGTCACGGCGACGACGTCGATCGCGCCGGACATCGAGAGCACGTGGAAGGGTTTGCTGGCCGGTGAGAGCGGCATCCGCGTGCTCGAAGACGAGTTCGTGACCAAGTGGGACCTGCCCGTCAAGATCGGCGGACACCTCAAGGAGTCCGTCGACGACCACATGGGTCGACTGGACATGCGCCGGATGTCTTACGTCCAGCGGCTGGCCAAGCTGCTCAGCGGTCAGCTCTGGGAGAACGCGGGTAGCCCCGAGGTCGACCCGGACCGGTTCGCCGTCGTTGTCGGCACCGGTCTGGGCGGCGCGGAGCGGATCGTCGAAAGCTATGACCTGATGAACGAGGGCGGTCCCCGCAAGGTGTCGCCGCTCGCCGTTCAGATGATCATGCCCAACGGCGCCGCGGCAACGGTGGGGCTACAGCTTGGAGCCCGTGCCGGCGTGATGACCCCGGTGTCAGCCTGTTCGTCTGGCTCGGAGGCAATTGCGCACGCGTGGCGGCAAATCGTCATGGGTGATGCCGACATCGCCGTGTGCGGCGGTGTAGAGGGCCCCATCGAGGCTCTGCCCATCGCGGCGTTTTCGATGATGCGGGCGATGTCGACCCGCAACGACGATCCCGAAGGGGCATCGCGTCCGTTCGACAAGGACCGCGACGGCTTCGTGTTCGGCGAGGCGGGCGCGCTGATGGTCATCGAGACCGAGGAGCACGCCAAGGCCCGTGGCGCCAAGCCGCTGGCCCGGCTGATGGGTGCCGGCATCACTTCGGACGCCTTCCACATGGTGGCGCCTGCGCCGGACGGCGAGCGTGCCGGCCGGGCGATGGCCCGCTCTCTGGAGCTTGCGGGCTTGTCGCCCAAGGACATCGACCACGTCAACGCGCACGCGACTGCTACACCGATCGGTGACACGGCAGAAGCTAATGCGCTGCGGGTGGCCGGTTGCCAGCACGCCGCGGTCTATGCGCCGAAGTCGGCGCTGGGCCACTCCATCGGCGCGGTGGGTTCTCTGGAATCGGTGCTGACGGTGCTCACGCTGCGAGATGGCGTCATACCACCGACACTGAATTATCACACCCCTGACCCCGAGATCGACCTCGACGTCGTCGCGGGCGAGCCACGTTATGGCGACTACCAGTACGCCATCAACAACTCGTTCGGGTTCGGCGGACACAACGTCGCACTGGTCTTCGGGCGGTACTGAGAAAGGAAACGTTCGTAGTTCCGATGTCCACATCGTCAAAGCTGGCTACGGGGAACGGATTCCCCAACGTCGTCGTCACCGGTGTTGCCATGACGACGGCCCTCGCATCTGATGCCGAGACCACGTGGAAGTTGCTGCTGGACGGGCAAAGTGGGATCCGTCTCCTCGACGACCCGTTCGTCGAGGAGTACGACCTGCCGGTTCGTATCGGCGGGCACCTCCTCGAGGAGTTCGACAGCCAGTTGAACCGCGTCGAGAGCCGCCGGATGGGCTACCTGCAGAAGATGGCCGCGGTGCTGAACCGGCGGGTGTGGGAGAACGCGGGTTCGCCCGAGGTGGACACCAACCGGTTGGCGGTGTCGATTGGCACCGGCATAGGTTCCAGCGAGGAGTTGATCTTCGCCTATGACGGCATGCGCGCACGTGGTTTGAAGGCGGTCTCCCCGCTGGTCGTGCAGATGTACATGCCCAACGGCGCGGCCGCGGCGATCGGGCTACAGTGCGGAGCCAAGGCAGGGGTGATGACCGCGGTGTCGGCCTGCGCGTCGGGTTCGGAGGGCATCGCCCGCGCCTGGCAGCAAATCGTGCTCGGCGAAGCCGACATCGCGATCTGTGGTGGCGTCGAGACCAAGATCGAGGCGGTGCCGATCGCGGGCTTCGCCCAGATGCGCATCGTGTTGTCCACCAGCAACGACGACCCCGCCGGCGCCTGCCGCCCGTTCGACAAGGACCGCAACGGCTTCGTCTTCGGCGAGGCCGGTGCGCTGATGGTGATCGAGACCGAGGAGCACGCCAAGGCGCGTGGCGCCAACATCCTGGCCCGGATCATGGGGGCCAGCGTCACCTCGGACGGCTTCCACATGGTGGCACCGGATCCCAACGGCGAGCGAGCCGGACATGCGATGACGCGGGCGGTCCAACTCGCCGGCCTCACCCCGGCCGACATTGACCACGTCAACGCCCACGCCACCGGCACATCCGTCGGTGACGTGGCCGAGGGCAAAGCCATCAACAACGCGCTGGGCCCGCACGGCGGGAACGCGGCGGTGTACGCACCGAAGTCCGCTCTGGGCCACTCGGTCGGCGCGGTCGGCGCCGTGGAATCGATCTTGACCGTCATGGCACTGCGTGACCAGGTCGTGCCGCCCACCCTGAACCTGGTCAACCTGGACCCGGAGATCGACCTCGACGTGGTGGCCGGCAAGCCACGGGCGGGCACCTACCAGTACGCCATCAACAATTCGTTCGGATTCGGCGGGCACAACGTCGCAATCACGTTTGGCCGTTATTAAATCGAATCAGCAACCGAACAGGAGACCTGCGATGACCACTCTGGTCCCGGACGCCGTTGACGAATCGCTCGACCCGCGCGATCCGCTGCTGCGCCTCAGCAGGTTTTTCGACGACGGCAGCATCGAGCTACTGCATGAGCGTGACCGCTCCGGTGTGTTGGCTGCCGGCGGAACCGTAAACGGCGTGCGCACCATCGTGTTTGCCACCGACGGCACCGTGATGGGCGGTGCCATGGGCTTGGAGGGCTGCACGCACATCGTCAACGCCTACGACACCGCCATCGAGGAGCAGAGCGCGATCGTGGGCATCTGGCACTCCGGCGGTGCGCGACTGGCCGAGGGTGTGAAGGCACTGCACGCGGTCGGGCTGGTTTTCGAGGCGATGATCCGGGCCTCTGGGTACGTCCCGCAGATCTCGGTCGTGGTCGGTTTCGCCGCCGGCGGCGCTGCCTACGGGCCGGCGCTCACCGACGTCGTCATCATGGCGCCCGAGGGCCGGGTGTTCGTCACCGGACCGGACATCGTTCGCAGCGTCACCGGCGAAGACGTGGACATGGCGTCGCTCGGGGGTCCGGACACCCATCACAAGAAGTCCGGGGTGTGCCACATCGTCGCCGACGACGAGTCCGACGCGTACGAGCGTGGTCGCCGGCTGGTCGGATTGTTCTGCCAGCAAGGGCATTTCGACCGCAGCAAAGCCGAGGCGCACGACACCGACCTGCACGCGCTGTTGCCGGAATCGCCGCGACGCGCCTACGACGTACACCCGCTCGTCGTGGCACTTCTCGACTCCAATGATGACGGCACGCCGTCCTTTGACGAGTTCCAGGCCAAGTGGGCACCGTCAATGGTGGTCGGCCTCGGCCGGTTGTCGGGCCGCACGGTCGGCGTGCTGGCGAACAACCCACTACGGCTCGGCGGCTGCCTCAACTCGGAAAGTGCCGAGAAGGCAGCGCGTTTCGTGCGTCTCTGCGATGCGTTCGGCATCCCGCTGGTGGTAATCGTCGACGTTCCCGGCTACCTGCCCGGTGTCGACCAGGAATGGGGCGGCGTGGTGCGCCGCGGGGCAAAACTGCTGCACGCGTTCGGTGAGGCCACCGTTCCACGAGTCACCCTGGTCACCCGAAAGATCTACGGCGGGGCCTACATTGCGATGAACTCACGTTCTTTGAACGCCACCAAGGTGTTCGCTTGGCCGGACGCCGAGGTCGCGGTGATGGGCGCCAAGGCGGCCGTCGGCATTTTGCACAAGAAGAAGCTGGCCGCCACGCCGGAACATGAGCGCGAGGCGCTGCACGACGAGCTTGCCGCCGAACACGAGCGGATCGCCGGCGGCGTGGACAACGCCATCGACATCGAGGTGGTCGACGAGAAGATCGACCCGGCCCACACTCGGAGCAAGCTCACCGAGGCGCTGGCCTCGGCGCCGCCGCGGCGCGGACGGCACAAGAACATCCCGCTGTAGTCCCGGGTCACCGTGGCTTACCGGCCTGCTACTTAACGAGTGCCGAGATCAACGCCCTGCCGATTTTCGACGTGGCGCGGCTGCGCAGCCGGTACCAAGTATCGCCGGCGGCGGCACGTGCCGCGGCGGTGTCACCCGGCTGATTGTCGAGCTTCAGCAGGTTCTCCGCGTTGCGGTGCGCAAACCGCTCCTTGTCTTCCGGCGAAAGGTTGCACCGTTCAAGGAATTCCATCGCTGCGAAGTTGTCCTGGAACGGATGGTCGACGGAGAACATGAGGTTGTCGAGGCCCAACATCGCTCGGGCACAGTCGAACACCGGCACGTCGAACACTCCGCTGCTGGTGATGAAAACGTTTTCGCGCAGGTAATAGCCGACGCTGTTGCGCATCGGCGGCTGGTTCGCCTCCGCTGAAAGCAACCACCCGGCCATGGTCAGGCCGACGTTGAGCCTGGTGAAGCAGAACGGAAGCAGTTCTCCCATGTGACCGACGATGACCTTTAAATTCGGATGACGATCGAACACCCCGGCGCAGATCAACCTGAGCAGATGCGTTCCGGTTTCCACCGGCCAGCCCCAGGTGGGTACCAGCGCCGAATCGAAAGGCGCGTAATAGCAATCCGTTACTACCCGCGGCGGGTCAGTGGGATGGATGTAGATCGGAACGCCCAATGATTCGGCCCGGGCCAGCAGCACGTCGAACGACGGCTCATCGAGGTAATGCCCGTTGGTGTGTCCGTTGATCAGCGCGCCTTTGAAACTGAGGTCACGAACCGCGCGTTCCAGCTCGTCAGCGGCATGAGCCGGTGACTGCGTCGGCAGCATGGCAAAGCCGGCATACCGGTTCGGGTGCGCGGCGACCGCCGCTGCCAACCAATCGTTGACTTCGCAGCTGACCGTGACCGCCAACTCGGCCTGGTCATCGCCGAGCACTTGGATGCCCGGCCCGACGTGTGAGAGCACCTGCACATCGATCCCCGCGGCGTCCATCAGACGGATGCGCGCGGCTCCGACGTCGCTGAGCCGGGCCCGGACGGGTTCGTACTTCCGTTGCAGGGCCTCGGGAAACAGGTCCCACACCCGTGGGTGAAGAAACGCCTCTTCCAGCGCCACCACCCGGGAAACCGACTTAGTGCTCACCGCATTGGCCCGGGCTTGGTCGCGGTGACGGCGTGGGTGCGGAAGAACGGTGATCCCCACCAGGCGCGCCAGCCAAGATCTCGGCGCCTGACCTCTGCCATGCCGCGCTGCCGGAGCCGGGTCGCATATAGGCGGGTGAACCAGAGGTCGGCGATCACGACCTGACCGCCTGGGCGCAACACGCGGACGGCTTCGTCGATCGCCGACCGCCGCGCGTCGTTGTCCCGCAGATTGTGGATTGCGAGGTTACTCACGACGAGATCAAAAGATGCTTGCGGAAACCGGAGGTCGGTCATGTCCTCGGTGTGCAGTTCGACCCTGTGGGCGACACCCTCGGCCTCAGCGTTCGCCAGTGTCGCCTGCAGCGAGTTGCCGGTCTGGTCAGCCCGCCAGATGTCCACGCCCACAGCACTTCCACGTGGCACCAGCTTCGCCGCGGTCAACAACACGGCGCCACGTCCGCAACCGAGGTCGAGCACCCGTTCGTCGCCCCGCAGTCCTATCCCGGTAAGCAGGCGTGCCCAGACTTCGAACTTTCCTCGCCGGCTGAACCGCATCACGCTCACGCCGACCGCGACCAAAAGGACGGCAACGACGGCTGCCCCGAGTCCTGACAGCGTTCGTCCGGTCGCGAGCCACCAGCCAGCCAAAACCGTTGCGGAAAGGCACAACAGCAGATAGCCGGCCAGCACGACCGGCGCCGGAATCAGCCGGTAGTCGCCGTCCACGCCATAGCGCCCGCGCGGACGGGCAAGATCGGTTGCCAGTTCAGTCATCGTGATCGCCTCCGTAGGTCGCCATCCGGTGGTCTTGGGCCAGCCGCTCCAAAATCGGAATAGCTTTGGTCGCAGCACGTTTCACCGCGGCGCTGCTCGGCGCCTCGGTTGGCTCGAAAGCCCGGTGGATCGTCTGGGCGAGCTGATCGGCTTTCTGCGCCAGGCTCAAGTTGATAATCGGCGGCAGAAATGGCTCCGCGCCGAAGAAACCGAAGACGATGGTGGGCAGGGTGTAGTCGAGATCCTTCAGATGCAGGTCCGGCCGCAGCATTCCCTCCGCGGCGAGCACACCCAGATAGTCGCGATTGACACCGAGCTTGCTTTCCTCCAGCCGCTGATGATGCGCCGCGGCAAGGAAAGTGCCGAGGGTGTCGGCGTCGCGAGTGTAGAGCGCACGCAGCACGGGACGGTTCATCGCCTCGACGAAAAGCCGCTGCAGGTAGCGGTGCAGCGCCACCTCGGCCGGATCATCGCGGACCGCGTCGACAATCGCGTCCGCCATCGCCGCCGCCTCGCGGGCGCTGACCGCGTGGAACACTTCCTCGCGAGACGGCCAGTGCAGGTAGATCGTGCCTTTACCGACACCGGCGCGACGCGCCAATTCATCGATGGTCACCCGCCGATAGCCCCACGACAGCAACAGGTCCCGGGCGGTATCAAGAATCCGATCGGCTCTTTCTTGCCGATCGGCACCGGAACGCTCCGCCACCACGCCAATGACTCTATGACCAAAATACGATTTTGGTCAACAGTCATTCACAGCCGGCGCTCAACACCGCTGGGTCAGGTTCGGGCGAGGATGGCCGAAAGCACTTGGCGAAGCTCACTTTCGGGGTCGGCCGGAAGCCGGTCTGCACGCCAGCCGACGAAATCGTCCGGACGCACGAGCAGGGCCGCGCCGGGTGGAAGCCCGGTGACCTGCGCCCACTCGCCGTCGGGATCGAAGGCGTCACCCGCAGGCCCGATCTGGTGGACCCCGATCGGGACGCCGAGGGCAGCGGACACGGCCGCGGCGGCCTCGGTCCATGCGGCACCGTCGTCGCCGGTGAGCAGGTTGAAGTCGTGGCCGAGGAGGTCAAGGGTCGATACCCGTCGTCCGTCATGTTGCACCCAGGCGTGCGGGACCCGGGTGCCCGGTTGGCCACGCAATTCGTCCACCAACAACGCGGCGTCCGGGTCCGCGGGAGCGGGCTGGTCGGACACCACCGCAGCTGAGCGGTACTGGTATCCGATGAGCAGGGAGAACATTGACGCTTCCTCATCCAGCGGCAGGCCCGGACCCTGGTTGTCCAAGTCGATCAACGCCACGGTGGGCCCTGTCAGCGACTGATGAGCGGCAAACCGTCCGACCGGGTGCCGCTCGGTGTGGAAGGTGGTCAGCAATTCCGGCTGCGCCGTTCCCTGCAAGACCGCAGCCAGTTTCCAGGCCAGGTTGTGCGCGCTCTGAATGGCAGTGTTGGCTCCCCCGGCCTTGAACGGCGGCATGGTGTGTCCAGCGTCTCCGACGAGAAAGACTCGCCCACACTGGAATTGGTCGGCCACTTGCTCGTACGGTTGCCACGCGGCCGCTTCGATAATCTCGAGTTCGATCTGCTCGCCGACGGCCTTGGTCAGCACCTCGCGGCAGTATTGCGGGGTGAATTGCGCCGCGGTCTCCCCTTTGTTCGGAAAGTAAGTGGTGATGAACATGCCGAGGTCGTCCTTGACCACCAGGAATATGCCGTCCACATCTGCATTTTTCACCTGCACGCCATCGCCATCCTTCAGGCGAGAGACGAACCTAAGCCAGGGTCCGCGAAAGTACATGAAGACCACGAAGATTGGCAGCGCCCCGTATCCAGAGGTGCTGAGGCCAAGCCGATTACGAGTCGGGCTGTGTACCCCGTCGGCGGCGACGAGATAGTCGGCGCGGACCGCCTCAGACTCGCCCGAGGCCAGATCACGCAGGACCGCCGTGACTCCGGTGCCATCCTGCTCGAAAGAGCACAAATCCGTCCCGTAGCGCACCTCGCTGCCACACCCTCGGGTTTCGGCCAGCAGCATCGGCTCGAGGCTGCTCTGCGGGCAATACTGCGCCGAAGGCTCGGGGCTCAAGTGGTCTAGGCCGGCGAACAAAGCGTCGATGTCGATGGCGAGTTTTTCTTCGGCGCTGTTCAGCGTCGGCTTGACGACCATGTCCGACACACCGTCGGCGACGGCGTGGACCTCGTCGTCCAGACCCAGACCGCGAAGAATCTCCAGGCTGCGAAAGCTCAGGTTGCGGGCCTTCGGATAGATGAAGACCTCGCGCCGCTTTTCGACAACCAGCGATGCGACCCCGTGTTTGGCTAACAGAGCCGATGTGGCTAGCCCACCGGCGCCCGCCCCAACGATCAGTACCGGAACATGTGTGACGTTCATGCTGGTCACCGCCCTCCCGCGGATCGCTTAATAGTGACAGTAACTATTATATAGGAGTTACTATCACTATTAGCCCAGCAGATCGAGCATGTCGGAGGCCACGGCGACTACCCGCTCCCGATCGGCGGCCACCAAACCGATCCGAGTGCGACGATCCACGATGTCGTCGACGGTCAGCGCACCCTCATGGCTGATGGCGTACTCGAACTCCGCCCGGGTGACGTCGATCCCGTCGGCCACTGGGTCGACCGGCCGCTCGCACGTAGCAGCAGCGATGACGTTGGCCGCCTCGGCCCCGTAGCGCAGGACCAGCGACTCCGGTAAGCCGGCCAGCCTCTCCTCTAATGCCACGCGGGGCCCTGGGTTTGCCGGCGCGCCGACCAACGGCAGGTTTCGGGTCCGGCACTCGCCGGCTGCGAGTTCCCGCAATTCGATAGCCCGGTCGAGGACATCCTCGGCCATGTGCCGATACTCGGTGAGCTTGCCGCCGACCACGCTGATCAACCCGGAGGGTGACTCGATAACGGCATGGTTGCGTGAGACGTCCGCGGTGCGCCCGGTTCCGGTGTCGATCAATGGCCGCAGCCCCGCATAGGCGCCGATCACATCGGCACCTTCCAGCGTAATACCCAGTGCGGTGTTCACGACATCCAGCAGGAATCTCACCTCGGCCGAAGTCGGTTGTGGCACATCAGGAATCGGCCCGGGCGCTTCCTCGTCGGTCAGTCCGAGGTAGACCCGGCCCAGCTGTTCGGGCATGGCGAATACGAATCGGTTGAGCTCGCCCGGAATCGGAATCGTCAGTGCCGCTGTCGGATTGCCGAAAGCCGCGGCATCGAAGACGAGGTGGGTGCCGCGGCTGGGACGCAGCTTCAGCGACGGATCGATCTCGCCTGCCCACACCCCGGTGGCGTTGATGACGGCGCGAGCCGACATGTCGAACGATTGGCCGGTGCGGTGGTCAGTCAGCCGCAGCGACGTGCCGGTGACCTCGGATGCGGCGGTATAGGTCAGGATTCGGGCACCATGCTGCGCGGCGGTACGTGCGACGGCTGCGACCAGTCGGGCATCGTCGATCAGTTGTCCGTCGTAGGCGAGCAATCCACCGTCGAGCCCGTCGCGTCGAACGACCGGAGCCATGTCGCTGACGCGCTGCGCGGGAATGCGGCGAGAGCCGGGCAGGATGGACGCCGGTGTGCCGGCTGTCTTACGCAACACGTCGCCGGCAAGGAACCCGGCCCGCACCAACGCCCGCTCCATTCGGCCCATCGACGGCAACAACGGGACCAGTTGCGGCATGGCCCGAACCAGATGAGGGGCGTTGCGCGTCATCAGGATTCCGCGCTCGACCGCGCTGCGCCGGGCGATGCCGACATTGCCGCTGGCCAGATAGCGCAGGCCGCCGTGCACCAGCTTGGAGCTCCACCGGCTGGTGCCGAATGCGAGATCATGCTTTTCCACCAACGTCACGCGCAGGCCTCGGGACGCCGCGTCCAGCGCGATGCCGGTGCCGGTGATGCCGCCACCGATCACGACCACATCAGTCGGCTCGCCATCGGCCAGGGCCGTCAGGTCGGCGGTGCGGCGCGCTGCGTTAAGGGCGGTCGAGTTCATCGGCTGGTTGCGGTATGGAAGAAACCCCTGGGTTTGGCCGGGGGAGGGGACGCCGCGTCTCCTTTCGGTGGGTTGTCGGTGGTGACGGTTAGGTTGCGGGGGTGGCGCGATATCGGTTGCTTCCGACTGCCGAGCAGGCGGTGGTGTTGGCTGAGCATTGTCGGCATGCCCGCTATGTATGGAACTTGGCAGTCGAGCAGCACCAGCACTGGCAGCCGGGTCGTCGCGCGCCGGGATATAACGAGCAGTCCGCACAGTTGACCGCCGCCCGCGCCGAACACGAGTGGTTGGCGGCGGGCTCGCAGACGGTGCAGCAGCAGGCGTTGCGGGATTTCGACCAGGCGATGCGCAACTTTTTCAACGGCACCCACCGTCGCCCGACGTGGTGCAAAGCCGGTGTGCATGAAGGCTTCCGGCAGGTCGCGCTGAAAACCCATCACGTCCAACGTCTGAACCGCCGGTTCGGCCGGGTGTGGCTGCCCAAGGTCGGTTGGGTCCGGTTCCGCCTCTCGCGGCCGGTCCCGCAGGGCGTGAAGTCCTACCGCATCACCTGTGATCGGGCAGGTCGCTGGCATATCGCGTTCGCCCACGCACCTGATCCCATTCCCGCGCCCGGAGATGGCTCCATTGTGGGTATCGACCGTGGCGTTACGGTGGCGGCCGCCTTGTCGACCGGTGAACTGCTCTATGCCCCCGGCCTGAGCCGCGGTAAGGCCAGGCGACTGAAGGTGCTGCAGCAGCGCCTGGCCCGCGCCGAGCGCGGCTCTAACCGACGGGCTCGCACAAAGCGCGCGATCGCGAAACTCAGGGCCCGTGAGACCGACCGACGTAAGGACTGGGTCGAAAAGGCCACTACTGATCTCGCGCGCCGCTTCGATACGATCCGCATTGAAGCACTTAGTGTGCGTGCGATGACGCGCTCGGCGCGGGGAACGGTGGAGCAGCCTGGTGTGGGTGTGGCCCAGAAACGTGGCCTGAATCGGGGTATCGCCCGCAGCTGTTGGGGCCTGCTGGCTGCGCGTCTGCAACACAAAGCCGCTGGCCGGGTCGAGCAGATCCCGGCCGCGTACACGTCGCAGCAATGCTGCCAGTGCGGGCACGTCGCTCCCGGAAACCGTAAGAGCCAAGCGGTTTTCGAGTGCCAAGCCTGCGACGCGGGTCCGTGCAACGCCGACGTGAACGCTGCACGCAACATCGCCGCCGGACGGGCGGTGACAGCACGGGGAGACCTCGGCGCTAGCCGGTCTACGAACCGTGAACCTCAACTCTGCTCTCCTGCCGCATCGGTAGTGGGATCGGGTTGGAATCCTCTGGCTTCAGAGGAGGACGTCAAGACAAGTATCCGTTCAGCGAGTAGGCGAGTTCGGCGGCCAGCGCATCGGCGTCCAGGATCGGGCGGACGATCTCGGCGGACTGAATCGTCGATTGGGTGATCAGCAGCACCATCGCGGCAAGCCTGTGCGGATCGCCGGGTCGCACGCTGCCGTCGCGTTGGGCCGCACGCAGATTGTCAGCGAGCGCGTCGATCAGCATTTGCTGGCTGCGGCCGAGCCGCTGGGCGATATAGACAAGTGCCAGCTCCGACTGCAGCACCGCCATCACCAGCTCGTCGCGTCGCAGGTGTTCGGCCACCGCCACGACCCGGTTAACCAGCGCCGCACGGCCGCTTCCTTGCGCTGGCACGTCATCCACCGCGGCGATGATGTGACTGGTCAGCAGGGCCGCCAGCACCGACCGGGTGTCCGGCCAGCGGCGATAGACGGTCGGGCGGCTCACGCCCGCCCGTCGGGCAATCTCAGCCAGCGTCACGCGCTCGACGCCGAAATCGATCACACAGCTCGCAGCGGCCGCCAGGATCCGGTCTCCGATCTCCACCGGAGCGTTACTGATTGACAGCATATGTAATACTGTAACGCATGTCCGACCAATTGCTGCCCCCGATGAAGTGGAATGCGTGGGGTGACCCGCAGGAAGCCAAACCCCTCTCCGAGGGCATCCGTTCGCTGTTGAAGCAGGCCTTGGGCGTGACGGACTCGCCGGCAGCCGAACGTGACGCCGATCAGGTGAAGCTGCGCCCGTCGGCGTTGACGGACGTGGACCGCGAAGCGCTGGCCGCCATCGTGGGGCCGGACTACTGCCGAGTCGGCGACCGCGACCGACTGCTGCACGCCGGCGGCAAATCCACCCTGGATCTGTTGCGGCGCAACGACTCCGGCGTGCAAGAGGCGCCCGACGCGGTGTTGCTGCCAGGCGGCCCAGAGCACGAGGGC
>JAFAID010000162.1 GCA_019236925.1 Mycobacterium sp.
CTGGGCGAGAACACCGACGTCAAGATCCCGGTGGTCAGCGTGACCAAGCCCGACGGCGCGGCGCTGCGCCTCACCTCGGGGCCCGCGACGATAAAGCTCTCCGCGGAAACCAAGACCTTGCAAGCCCGTAACGTCATCGCGCAGACCAAGACCGGTTTGACCAGCGACGTCGTAATGGCCGGCGCGCACCTCGACAGCGTTCCCGAGGGGCCCGGCATCAACGACAACGGGTCCGGGGTGGCGGCGATTCTGGAAACCGCGCTGCAGCTGGGCAGCTCACCGCAGATCCACAACGCGGTGCGATTCGGCTTCTGGGGTGCAGAGGAAATCGGGCTGGTCGGATCGCGGAAGTACGTCCAGTCATTGGATGTCAACGCGCTCAAGGACATTGCGCTGTATTTGAACTTCGACATGCTCGCGTCGCCGAATCCGGGCTACTTCACCTACGACGGGAACCAGTCGATGCCGCCCGACAAGCGGGGTAACCCGGTGGTGCCCGAGGGCTCGGCCGGGATCGAGCGTTCGCTCGCCGCCTACCTCAACTCGGCCGGCAAGGCCCCGCGGGACACTGCATTCGACGGCCGATCCGACTACGACGGCTTCACCTTGGCCGGCATCCCGTCGGGCGGGCTGTTCTCCGGCGCGGAGGACAAGAAAACGCCGGAGCAGGCGAAGCTGTGGGGCGGCACTGCGGATCAGCCTTTCGACCCGAACTACCACAAGAGCACCGACACCCTCGACCACATCGACCGCACCGCGCTCGGCATCAACGGCGGCGGTGTCGCGTATGCGGTTGGTCTGTACGCCCAAGATGAAACCGGCCGCAACGGTGTTCCGATTCGCGAGGACCGGACCCGCAACGAGCTGGCCAAATAGCGCGGGCAGCGACGCCTCGTAAGGCACTGCGGCTCAACCGATCCCAGACGCTTACGAGAGGCCGGGCAGGCAGTTAACGAATGGGATGAGTCCAGGGCATTGCTGGGAAATGTCCGGCGGATTCGCCGGCGGCGGAGGCGGCGGGATCGGAGTTGGAAATAGGTTGGGCCCCTCCCAATAGTGGGCGGGAGCCTTAGTCCGCACGTCGTACGCGAAGTAGTAGGTGTGGCAGACACCCATGTCCCAGACGAGATCTGCGTCCGACCGTGGTGGATCGTTCGGCATGGCTTGCCCGGGGCACCATTGAAATGGGCCGTAGGTGTAGGCCTGGGCGGCGCCTGCGCCCAGCCCCAAACCGACCAGGCCAAAACCGAACGACACCAACACAGTCGTTGCTGACCGCACGATTTCTCGCTTCATACGTCGCAGATTATCCCGGCGTGAGCTGGAAAGACCGCGAAGCGGCAAAGATCGGTTCATGGTCAGGACGGTAGGGCGAGGGCCAAAATGGATTCTTAACGTTGCTGACCCGCGACCACGCGAGACGTCTTACTAGTCGCCGGTGCGCTCGAACTTGTCTTCGAAATCGCCGCCGACGCAGGCGCTTCCGGTCGTGACATTTTGGCCGTGCCCGGTGAGCACCGGAATCGGATCCTGCAGCGGATCAGGCAGCGGGTACTCCGCGGTGAGTTTGATGTGCACGGTGCCGCCGAGATTGCACGGTACGGTGCCTTCGTCGTCGCGGGTCCACTTTGCACCGCTGAAGACCAGTGGCACAACCCCGTCGGGCGCGTGGAATAAGCTCATGCACCGCTCGCCGGTGCGAAGACACTCGGTGCGGACAGTGAGATCGTCTTGTCCTGGTGCAGAATTGCCGTTCGCGTAGGTGATCGTTTCGTGGTAGCGGCCGTGTAGCGCTGTGGCCGGGGATGCCGCCCGCGGTGGTAAGGCAGCCGGGTCAGGAACTTTGGCGAGGTCGGGATCGCCGGTGCGGGTGAAGGTTACGCTTCGTTTTCCGGCGCTGCAGCTGTTGGTGGTGGACCTGGTGGTTTCGCCTGACAGCGTGCCGTCGGGCTGCGGTTGCAGGGTGAACACCACCCAGACTTCAGCGGGCGCGTTATTGCACGGCGTCGAGCCGAGGCCCACGGCTACCCAACGGCCGCCCACCTCATCGAAGACCAAATTCGAGACGAGCACGATTCCGCTGCCACCGACGTATGACGCCGTTGCCACACAGCCGCCGGAGCCGCATGTGGAGCGCACGTCCCAAGTGCCAGTCATCGGCGGCGCGCCGGCGACCGGTTTACCCTCGAGATCGGTGCCCGGACCATAGTCAGCCCGGTAAGTGCCGGTGAAGGAGTGGGTATTGGCTGCCGCGGTGGCCGATGGGCTCGCGGTGCCGGACTGACTGCGGTGCTTGAAGAGCGTCACGCCCGCGAAGACACCACCCGCGATGATCAGCGACGGGATGACCGCGAGTGCCGCAAGCCGAGCCTTTGAGCGCGAAACTCGCTGCACGCCAGTCCCGATCGCGGGCGCTGTCGAGATTTGGCTTGGTTGGGTTGGCGGCTGCTGCGGCGGTGGGGTGTGGAAGTGGGCTGATGGCGAGCGGAGCAGGCGTTGCAATTCCGAGGCGAATTCTCGACAGCTGGGAAACCGGTCGGCAGGCGTTTTAGCCATCGCCCGGGCCAGCACCGGATCCAGCCCAGCCAACTCCGGGCGGCGTTCCTCGAACGACGGCGCGGGGGCCGTGCAATGTTTGGTAATGACCACCGCGGGGTTGGAATCGACATATGGCGGCGCGCCGGTCAATAAGTGAAATGCGGTGCAGGCCAGCGCATACTGATCGGCGCGCCCGTCGAGCGACTCGCCCTTCAACTGCTCGGGCGCCGCGTAGGACACCGTGCCCACCGCCATGTTCGTCTCGGTCAGCCCCGATATATCATCGATGCGCCGAGCGATTCCGAAGTCGGCCAAGAAAATTCGTTGTGTGTGAGAGTCCAGCAGGATATTGGCCGGTTTGACATCACGGTGCAGCAGCCCACGCTGATGCGCATAATCCAGCGCCGAGCCGACCCCAGTGATGATCGCCAGCGCATCAGCGATGGGCATTCCGCCTGAGTAATGCTCGCGCACGAGCCGACCCGCGTCGGTGCCCGCCACATAGTCCATCGAGATCCAGAACTGCTCGTCGTATTCGCCGCGGTCATGGATGCCCAAGATGTTGGGATGCGACAAGCTGGCGGCCAAATCCGCCTCACGTAGAAACCGCTCTCGGTATTGCGGGTCGGCGGTCAACTCCGCCGACAACACCTTCAGCGCATCCTGGCGCGGTAGCCGCGGATGGGCCACTAAGTACACCGTGCCCATAGCGCCGGCGCCGAGTACCCGCAGGATGGTGAATCCCGCGAACAGTTCGCCTACCGACACCGGCATGGCCAAATCCTAGGCCCGCCATTTCAGCGGCACGATCAATTCAAACCGATCACCACCACCGCCGACACGGGCAGAAGCTATGCTGCTGCTATTTAGCTGGCTTACTCGTTGGGCGCAGGAACGTCATGATCGGCGACTGGTTGGGGGCGCAATGCGCCTTTGCGGGTGCTAGTGCCGCGGTGTTGGGTCGATGACCGCGGCCGACGGTGACGCCGTTCAGTTCGGTGTCTTGGGCCCGTTACAGATGAGCATCGGCGGCGCGTTGGTGCCGTTGGGCACGCCGAAGCAACGCGCCGTGCTGGCGGTGCTGGTGGTCAACGCCAATCGGCCGGTGGACATCGACACGCTGATCGGCGCCGCCTGGGACCAACGGCCACCACCAGGAGCGAGAGCCACACTGCACGCCTACATCTCCAACTTGCGTCGCCTGATGAGTAGCGCGGGCGCCGACCGGGCGCTACTGGCCAGCGCGCCGCCGGGGTATCGACTGGCCATCGGCCGCGATCAGTATGACCTCGGGCGTTTTCGCACCAAAAAAGACGCCGGAGTGCGTGCGGCGGCCGCCGCGCAATTCGAGCAGGCTAGCGGGCTCATATCAGATGCGCTGGCCCAGTGGCGCGGGCCGTTCTTGGAGGACCTGCGCGACTTCCAATTCGTTGAGACCCTTGCCACGGCATTCGATGAGGAAAAGATCGTCGCCCATACCGCTCATGTTGAGGCCCAAATCGCCTGCGGCCGACCAGATGCCGTGATCATGGAACTCGAGACGCTGATCGCCGAGCATGCCTACCGCGAGCCGCTGTGGGCGCAGCTGATGACCGCCTATTATTTGGCGGGCCGCCAATCGGACGCCCTCGACGCTTACCTGCGGGTGAAAACCAGACTGGCCGAAGACTTGGGCATCGACCCGGGCCCTAAGCTACGTGAGCTCTACGAGCAGGTCCTGCGCCAGGAACCCGTGGATGTGCGCAAGGCTGCTCAGGTCCATGCCGAGGAGACCATAGCGTCTTCTGTCGCCGTTGAGGGCAACGCGACCCCGATTCGCCGGCCCGTCGTCGCGGCGTTGCGCGGTGCCGACGGTCAGCGGTACGCGTTGGCGGGCACGGCCACCCGGATCGGGCGCAGCTCCGATAACGACATCGTGCTGTCCGATGTGAAAGTCAGCCGGCATCACGCTGTCATCACCGACAACGGCACGGCATTCGTGATCACGGATCTGGGATCGGTCAACGGAGTCCGTGTGCGCGGGCAGCGGATCGATCCCAGTGCCGAACTGCGTGCAGGCGATCGCATCCGCATTGGCGACCAAGAATTTACGCTTGAAACCAAGCCCCACCCCGGCCGGAAGTGACTGTCGAGTATACCTCTGCCACAACAGAACTCATCAGCATAGGCCGGGCTACTTAGAATCCATTAAGGCCTTCGTCGGACTCTATTGGCAGCCGGAAAATCCGGACTGACAACCGAGAGGAGTCCACCATGACGAAGACCAACCACAGCGACACACCACAAAAAGGGCTGTTCTTCTACAGCAAGCAGCGATGGCGGCGTCAGGACGAATGGGGTAACCAGCGTTTGGCCGATGAATTCGGTCGCGTCGTGTTTACCCACGTTCCCCGGCATGCCAAGGCTGACGATGAGTAATTCCTATCGGCCAGAGCCACCGCAGCTGTTACCGACCGCCATCGCGGACGGTAGCGCCCCGGGTGTGTACTACCGCATCGACGGAGAGCTGGTGCCGGTACTGCACATCTGGCTGGACGGCAGCGTGCCGGTGTTTTTCGAGCACCACGTGGTGTTGTGGAAAGAGCCGTCGCTCGCCATCGGGCTCAAAGGTAAGGGCGCGCTCAAGCGCATGGTCGCCGGCATGCAGTTGGTTTTGACCGAGGCGCGCGGTCCGGGGCAGGTCGCATTTTCCCGCGACGCTACCGGCCACGTGTTTCCGCTGCATTTGCGCCCCGGCTCCGCTGTTGAGGTGCGCGAGCATCAATACCTCGCGGCAACAGGCAATCTGGAATACGGATTCACCCGCCAGAAGGGGATCAAGAACATGCTGTTCGGCTCGACCGGGTACTTCGTGGACCGGTTCGCCGCGACACAGTCTGAGGGCGTGCTGTGGTTGCACGGCTACGGCAACGTGTTTGAGAAGGTTCTTGGCCCGGGCGAGCAGATCGACGTGGAGCCGGGAAGCTGGATCTACCGCGACGAGAGTGTGCGGATGGACCTGCAGGTGTATGGACTGCGCACCGGAATGTTCGGCGGCGCCGGCAATCTCGCCTTCAATCGATTCACCGGCCCCGGTCGTGTCGGCATTCAGTCGATGTACATGGACATGTCGACCGGTTCGGACGATGCCCCTGTGGGTAAAGGCGCAATGTTGGGGGGCGCATTGGGGTTGGGGCGGGTGATCGGCGACGCGCTTACCTGAACCCGCCGAACGGTCCATTAAGGATCCAGTAAGCCCTGTCCCGCAAAGTGTTTACGCGTCGCGATGAGGGACGAAGAACGATCAGCAACGAAAGAAAAGGAGTTCAACTATGAAACGCGAAGTCATGATGACGGCCGGCGCCGCAGCAATTCTCGGTGTGGCGTTGGCGGGCTGCTCCCACAGCGGGACCGTCAGAGCCGGCAATGGTGCTGTGGCCGCGACCAGCGACTCGAACACCAAGGTGCTAGTCGACGGCCACGATCAAAGCGTCAAGGGCACGGTTGCCTGCAGCAGCGCCGCCGGCAACGTCGACATCGCTATCGGTGGTCCCACGGCCGGTGCGGCGGGTGGCCCAACGGCTATCGGCGCTGTGTTAACGGATGCCAACCCGCCAGTCGTCAAGTCCGTCGCGCTCGGCAACATCAACGGCGTGTCGTTGGGAGTTGGCGGGACCTCAGGCAACGCCAGCGCCACCAAGGACGGCAACTCCTACAAGATCACCGGCACCGCGAGCGGCGCGGACATGTCCAACCCGATGGCCGGGCCGGTGAGCAAGCCCTTCGAAATCGACGTGACGTGCCCGTAGTCCACGCACGTATGGCGTATCGGCCCGCGGCTGTCCTGGCCCTGCCATCGGTAACACCGCGGCCGATACCCACTCACCCCACGCTCCTGCAACCGGGAGCGAACTACCAGAAAGATGACATGTGATGGGGACCCCCTCGGCTCAGACGCTCGTTGTTATGCGCGTCAGAGATTTGTTTGAGGAGCTCGAGGAGGTCCCGATGACGATGGTAGGCGGTTTGGACGTGCACCGACAACAAATCACGTTCGATTACG
>JAFAID010000198.1 GCA_019236925.1 Mycobacterium sp.
CATCCGCAGCCGTTCTTCAGCGCCCGCGAGGTCGTCTTCGGGGTAGACCCGACGCAGAATTTCGTCCTCGGCGACGAGTTCGTAAAAGCGCGACACGATCGCGCGGAAGGTTTCTGCGCCACCGACAGCGTCGTAAAAGGATTGTTCGACTTGTTCCATCACCTCCATTGTGGAGCATCGGGAAAGACCGCTGGGTGCATGTCACCCGTCGTCGCGGAACTTGGCACCGGCTGTTCATCGGATTGACCAGCCAACACCGACCAATTTGGCGTGCGATCGTTAGCGAATCGTGGTGGACTGTTCGGCGGAGGATGTATGGCGCAGCGCAAAGGACGCCGTCACCGCAGTTCCGGTGCCGCGGCAGGTTTAATCGGGCCCGTGAGCGGCTCATGCCTGCACAGTGTTCCCGGCGTCCCCCGCGTCGATTCGCCCGTCTCGCATGACACCGGATCGATCTGGAATCGCCGGCGGGTGCTGCTGCTGAACTCCACCTACGAACCGTTGACCGCGTTGCCCGTCCGGCGGGCGATTATCATGCTGATCTGCGGCAAAGCCGACGTTGTGCACGACGATCCCTCCGGACCCGTCATTCATTCGGCGACCAGGTCGATCGCGTTGCCGTCGGTGATCCGGCTGCGGACTTACGTCAGGGTGCCCTACCGGGCCCGCGTCCCGATGACCCGAGCGGCACTGATGCACCGTGACCGCTTCTGTTGCGGGTACTGCGGCGCGAAGGCCGATACCGTCGACCACGTGGTGCCCCGCAGCCGCGGCGGCGACCATTCCTGGGAGAACTGCGTGGCCTGCTGCTCGGCGTGTAACCACCGAAAAGGCGACAAGTTGCTCACCGAGCTCGGCTGGTCGCTGCGGTTGGCGCCGACGCCGCCCAAGGGCCAGCACTGGCGACTGTTGTCGACGGTCAAAGAACTCGACCCGTCCTGGGCGCGATACCTCGGCGAAGGCGCGGCGTAGTCCGGCGACGATGCGCGCCGCTTAGCGGCGGGCTGAGAAGGCAGGCAATTCGGCCCAAAGCTTTAGGTGGCTGGGAACCAGTTTCCGATGATTTTGGCGATTTCGATGTAGAGCGGGATTCCGATGGTGACGTTGTAGGAGAACGTCAGTCCTAGCGACGCGGCCAAAGGCAGGGTGGGGCTCGCCTCGGGGATCGCCAGCCGTTGGACTGCGGGTACGGCGATGTATGACGCCGCAGCGCAGAGCCCCGCGAACAAGACATAGGTCCCCGGCTCGAAACTCGTATGCGTGAGGTAGGCGTAAGTGTGGGCAACGATGATCCCCAATGGGGCGAAGAGATTGGGTGCCAATAGGCCGAAGACGATGAACCCGGTCCCGGCGCTTTGAGGTCGCGTAGTTTGCGGGCGGCCGTCATGCCCATTTCGAGGAGGAAGAAGCTGAGCGCGCCCTGGAAGGCGGCGATGAAGAAGGTGTCGTTGTCGTGGGTGACCTTGTGTCCTTGTAGCCCGCTGATGAAGCCGATGGCGATGCCGCCGAAGAGCAGGAGCAGCCCAGGGTTAAGGAAGACTTCCCGGAGCAGTTCACGGGAGAGCAGGACCGGTTTCTTGCCGGTCCTGTCGAGGCCCTCGCACTCGTGTGGCTGCCGCTTGTCGAGCGAGAAATCCAGATCCTGGGCGATTCCGCGGTCGTCCTCGATGTCGAGTTGCTGTCCGGGACGTGGCTGGGCGGCAGCGCCGGGCCCCAACCTCGCCGGCGCCGGCGCAATGTAGCCGGGTTCGCCGGGCATGTTGCCCTCTGCGTCCATCCCCTTGTGCCGTAGCCGGGCCACCAGGTAGAGCGCCACCAGGCAACCGGGGACCTCCATCACGGCGAGCATGACCGGCATGTAGGCATCGAAGGCCAATCCCACGCTGACGAGAATCGCCACGCAGGCGGCGAAGGTGCCCGCTGAGTCTGACCCGTAGTATCCGGCGACGGTGGCTTTGTCGACTTGTCGCAGCCTCGTCAACCGGCTCAAGAGTAGGTAGGCGAGCACACCGATCACGAAGTTCAAGAGGAACCCGAGAACCATGAATCCCGCGATGTCACCGATGCTTGACGCCTTGATCGCAGCGAGTTCTTCACCCCCGTGCCAGCCGATCGCCACAAGTAGATACATCGTCAGGCCCTGGTAGATCACGTAAGGAAACTCGAAGTCCACCTTTAAAAGCGGGAGGAGAAACCCAAAATAGAAGAACAGCAGCAGCGGCTTGAACAGGTTGTGTTCGAAGTTTTGCAAAAAATCATGAAGCATTGGTCTCAGCTCATTTCCGAAGTCGTCGACTGTGATGAATATGTTGCGGGGCAATGCTTTTCCCCTCATTGGCCTACGGTGGTTGCAGGCATTTCGGTCGCGCGTTTAGACGAGGTGCCGTCTTTCCCCTGCGTAGGCATATGGTCGACAGTTACGGGCAACCGTGAACTGGACAGTTGTGGTGCCTCGTAGGCCGTCTTGCGTCGGCCCGGCGCCCGAAACGATGTGTCACCATCTGCAGCTCGACTGGAGTACTCGCGGATCGACGTCTTCGGCGATCGTGGCAACTGCCCTGGGCCAGCTGCGGCCGTAGCCGGTCAGGCCTCTAGGTTCCCCTGGCGCGCCATGGCCGGTTCAGTCGGCGATGAAGATAGGCGCCCGCGTCGCGGTCGCGCCGAAGCACTGGGAGCTCGCTAATGCGCCAGGAATATTGGCTTGTCGTATCGAGGCTCGTTGCCATCGGATTGTGTGCGCGTCGATGAAGCTGGCGCGGGGCGGCGGCAAAAACAATTGTGCCCAGAGTTGGTCATAGTCGAACTCGCGCACTACCTGCCGCCTATCCAGGACAACCGCGACCGCCGATGCAGGGGCCACAGGACATGGTGCTAGTACAACACCTCAGCAGGAAGTGCGCATTTCAGCCGTGACAGACCCGGCTAGCCGCTGAACATCCTCTGGGAGTTGCGCGCTGTTGTCTTCGGTTGTTCGCGCCGCGGATCGCCCTCACGCGCCCCGCGTGCGTCTGGGCGTGCAACCAAAAGGCCCCGTCGGTATCCGGTGCGGTAAACGCGGGGTGAGCACTCGTGAGAACCCGATGGCCAACTCTCTAGCCCTGTTTGTTGTCTGACTGCACCCGTCGGTCGCCGGTGGGATACGGTTTGCGTCGTGAGCATGATGGAAATCCACCTTTACTTCGTGGGAATCCCGTTGTTGCTGGTGATCTTGCTGGTGGCGCTGATCTGGTCGCGCAAGGGACCGCACCCGGCGACCTACCAGATGTCCGAGCCATGGACGCATCCCCCGATCCTGTGGGCCGCTACCGACGAGGTTTTCGGTCACGGGGCGCATTCTGGCCACGGCACGTCGGAAGTCAGCGTGGGAGGTGGCGCCAGTGGCAAGTGGTGAGGTCGCAACCATCAGGCCCGCCGAGCTGCCCGCAGGTTCGGTGATCACCACCAGCGGGCGGATCTCCGGGGTCACCGAACCCGGAGAGCTATCGGTGCACTACCCGTTTCCGATCGACGACCTGGTCGCCCTTGACGACGCGCTGACCTACGGGTCGCGTGCCGCGGGCGCGCGGTTCGCTGTTTACATCGGCGACCTGGGCAGCGACACCGCGGCGCGAGCCCGCGAGATCCTGGGCAGGGTGCCGACGCCGAACAACGCGGTGCTGATCGCCGTCTCACCCGACCAGCACGCGATCGAGGTGGCGTACGGCTCGGAGGTCCGTGGCCGGGGCGTCGAGTCTTCCGCGCCCTTGGGCGTGGCCGCCGCGGCATCGGCGTTTAAGGACGGCGAGCTGATCGACGGCTTGGTCAGCGCGGTTCGGGTTACCAGCGCCGGCATCTCGCCGGCCTGACGCCGTTCGGCCCCGTCAGGCCGCCCCGCCGCCGTCGAACCGTCGGGCCCGCAGCGACCGCTCGATGCCGGCCCGGCCCTCGAGTACCAGCCGGCGCAGCGCCGGAGGCAGCCCGGTGTCGGCAAGAAACCGGTCGGCTGCCGCGATGCCGTCGTCGCTGATGTCCCACGACGGGTACAGACCGATCACCACCGTCTGCGCGACCTCACTCGAGCGGCGTTGCCACACGCCGGATATCGCCGCGAAGTAGCGCTCAGTGAACGGCTTCAGCAGCTCGGCCTGGCCGGGCTCCACGAAACCGCCGATGATCGAACGGGCGGTGATGTTGGGCAGCGTGTCGTCTTCGATGACCTGGCTCCACGCCTTCTCCTTGACGGCCAGCTGTGGCCGCGCCGCCGAGGCTTGGGCGCCTTGGCGCTTGCCGGCAGCTGTCGGGTCGCGCTGGACCTCGGCATCGATGAACGGCGTCTGCGGGCCATCGGCGTCGATATCGCCGGCGGCGGCCAGCGCCGTGACGATGCGCCAACGCAGATCCGTATCGATCGACAAGCCGGCCAGTCCCAAGTCGGCGGGGTCGTGGTCGAGCAGGTCGGCCAGCACCATGACATGGCGGGTCGACAGCACCGATGTGCACAAGGCGTTGACGAAGGCCAGCTGATGGTCAGAGCCCGCCTGCGCGCCGCGGGCCAGCTCCAGCAGCCGGTCAGCGAATGCCGGCCAGCCGTCGCAGTTGGCCCAGTCCGGGTCGGCGTAAGAGCCCAGTGCGGTCTGCGCCTGCATCAGCAGCCGCTGCGCCACCCCGACTTCGGTCTCGGCGTGAACGCCGCCCGAGACCAGCGCCACGAAGTCGCGGGCGCGCAGCTCGGCGTCGCGGGTCATCTCCCAGGCAGCCGACCACACCAGCGTGCGCGGCAACGGCTCGGCGATGTCGGCGATGCGTTCCAGCGCGGTCTGCAGAGATTCAGGGTCCAGCCGAAGCGAGCAGTAGGTCAGATCGTCGTCGTTGACCAGTACCAGCCGTCCGCGCGAAACACCAGACAGCGCAGGCACTTCCGTGCGTTCACCGCTGATGTCGAGTTCCTCGCGGTGCGTCCTGACCAGCTTGCCCCCGCCGTCGTCCTCGTAAATCCCCACCGCGAGCCTGTGCACACGGGTCTCGCCCGCGCCGGGCTCAGCGCCGCTCTGCGTCACGGCGAACCGGGTGAACCGCCCGTCCGCGTCGACGTCGAAATCGGCGCGCAGCGTGTTCAGGCCGGTCGTCTTCAGCCACTGCCTACCCCAGTCGGAAAGGTCACGGCCCGAGGCCTTTTCGAGTGCGGTCAGTAGATCGTCGAAAGTGGCGTTGTCGAACGCGTGAGCGCGGAAGTAATCGCGCAGACCCGCCAGGAAGTGTTCCAAGCCGACATAGGCCACCAGTTGTTTGAGCACGCTGGCGCCTTTGGCGTAGGTGATGCCGTCGAAGTTGACCTCGACCGCGGCCAGGTCGGGAATGTCGGCGGCCACCGGGTGCGTCGACGGCAGTTGGTCCTGGCGGTAGGCCCACGACTTCTCGGTATTGGCGAATGTCGTCCACGCCTGGGTGAATTCGGTTGCCTCGCTTAGCGACAGCACTGAAGCAAAGGTGGCGAACGACTCGTTGAGCCACAGGTCGTCCCACCACCGCATGGTGACCAGGTCGCCGAACCACATATGAGCCATCTCGTGTAGCACCGTTTCGGCGCGACGCTCGTAGGACGCGCGGGTGACTTTGCTGCGGAATACGTAGTCCTCCAGGAACGTCACCGCGCCGGCGTTTTCCATCGCGCCCGCGTTGAACTCCGGGACGAACAGCTGGTCGTATTTGCCGAACGCGTACGGCACGCCAAAGTTCTTGTGGTAGAAGCCGAATCCCTGCTTGGTTTGGGTGAACAACCGCTCGGAGTCCATGAATTCCGCGAGCGTGGCGCGGCAGAAGATGCCCAACGGGATCTCACCGTGCTCGTCGCTGTAGGTGTCGTCCCAGCGTGCATAGGGGCCGGCGATCAGCGCCACCAGGTAGGTGCTCATCCGCGGTGTAATGGCAAACGTGTACACGCCGCCCTCGACGCCTACCGCGGCACCGTTGGAGACAACCTGCCAGTGCTGCGGTGCGGTCACCGACAGGTCGAAAACCGCTTTGAGGTCGGGCTGATCGAAGCAGGCGAACATCCGCTTGGCGTCGGCGGTTTCGAACTGCGAGTACAAATACACCTGGTTGTCGACCGGGTCGACGAATCGGTGCAAGCCCTCGCCGGTGTTGGAGTAGCGACAGTCAGCCTCGACCACGACGACGTTGCGCTCTGCCAGCCCGCTCAGCTCGATACCGGTCGACTCGTCGTAACCGGACACGTCGAGCTCGCGGCCGTTGAGGGTGGCGCGGTGAATCTTGTCGGCGGCGATGTCGATGACGGTGTCGGCGCCCGGCAGCGCAGCGAACTGCACGGTGGTGATCGACCGGAAAATCCGGTCGCCCGGCCCGCCGTTGCCGTCGGTGAGATCCAGGTCGATTCGGTAACTGTCGACGGTGATCAGCGCGGCGCGTTCGGCGGCTTGGTCACGGGTGAGGTTCGGTAGTGCCACGTGTCCAACTTAGGCCGGTGACGATGGTAACGATGCGGCAGGGTTGGCGCACCGTCGGCTTGCACTGGCGGCCCGGGGTGTGGGTCCCCGGATACGGAGGCGAGCAGGGCAATGAGATTAAGCCGCGACGGGAACATGCCCGCCTCACCGTGATGGCTACCAGATCCGACATGAGGACGCTTGTCAGTGGCGTGTGGGATGCTGCGCGTGAGATGACCCGACACACCACCTTCCGCTTGTGTCTCAATCCAACCGTTGAGCAGCAGGCGACGCTTGCCCGGCATGCGGGCGCGTCCCGGTTCGCGTTCAATCAGTGCCTCCGACTGGTGAAAAGCGCGCTCACCCAACGGGAAACTCAGCCGCGAACGGATGTGCCGTGGACCGGGTTTGACTTGATCAACGCATTCAACGTGTGGAAGAAGGAAGAGGACGCTGGTCGGATTTTCACCGTGGGCAGCGACGGTATCGCCGAGTTGGTAGTGACCGGGTTGGGGTGGCGAGGCGAGGTGTGCCAGCAGGTGTTCGAGGAAGCCGCTGTGGACTGTGGCCGGGCGCTGGCGGCCTGGTCGGACTCGCGCTCGGGCCAGCGCAAGGGCAAGCGGGTCGGGTTCCCGCGCTTCAAACGGAAGACGGAGGCTGCGCGGTCGTTCCGGTTGCGTAACAAGCAGCGCCTCGGCGGAAAGCCTGCGATTCGGGTCGGTGATGATGGTCGCTCGCGGTCGGTGACTTTGCCTGGTATCGGTCCGATTGGGGTGCACGATGGCACCCGACGTTTGCGACGGTTGCTAGGAAAGGGCCGAGCCAAGATCGTGTTCGCTACCGTGTCCTATCACGCCGGCCGGTGGTGGGTTGCACTGAACCTGGCGGCCGCCGCACTGCATCCTGCCAACCAGCACTCGCTGCGCGATCACGATGATCTCGACGGCTGGGTCGGTTTGGACCGCGGATTGGCAGCATTTGCCGTCGCCGCCAACACGGACGGGAGCGAGGCAGCCCGCATCGACGACGCGCCTAAGGCGCTGGCTGCTGGGATGGGCCGTCAACGGCGGCTGGCAAAAGCGTTGTCACGCAAGCAGAAAGATGACATGTGATGGGGACCCCCTCGGCTCAGACGCTCGTTGTTATGCGCGTCAGAGATTTGTTTGAGGAGCTCGAGGAGGTCCCGATGACGATGGTAGGCGGTTTGGACGTGCACCGACAACAAATCACGTTCGATTACG
>JAFAID010000265.1 GCA_019236925.1 Mycobacterium sp.
GCGCTGCAATGCCACGACGATGTCGCATTGGTGTCGGTGATGTGGGCCAACAACGAGGTCGGCACCGTCATGCCGATCGGCGAACTGGCCGCCGTCGCGGCTGAGTTTGACGTCCCGATGCACAGCGACGCGGTTCAGGCGGTGGGGCAGCTGCCGGTCGTCTTCGCCGCCAGCCAGCTGTCGGCGATGAGCGTGGCCGCCCACAAGTTCGGCGGGCCGCCCGGTGTGGGCGCGCTGCTGCTGCGCCGCGATGTCGGCTGCGTGCCGTTGTCGCACGGCGGTGGTCAGGAACGCGACATTCGCTCCGGCACTCCCGACGTTGCCGGTGCCGTCGGCATGGCAACGGCGATGCAGCTTGCCGTGGACGGGCTGGAGGCCAACAGCGCGCGGCTGCGACTGCTGCGTGACCGTCTCATCGACGGAGTGCTGGCAGGCGTCGAGGACACCCGCCTCAACGGTGCTGCAGGACCCCGACGGCTCCCGGGTAACGCGCACTTCACCTTCGACGGGTGCGAGGGCGATGCGCTGCTGATGTTGTTGGACGCCAACGGAATCGAATGTTCAACCGGGTCGGCCTGCACCGCCGGAGTCACCCAGCCGTCGCATGTGTTGCTGGCGATGGGCGCCGATGCGGCCAGCGCCCGAGGATCGCTGCGATTGTCGTTGGGGCACACCAGTGTCGAGGCGGATGTCGACGCCGCACTGCGAGTGCTGCCGGGTGCGGTGGCCCGCGCCCGGCAAGCCGCGCTGGCCGCCGCGGGAGTCCCCCGATGAAGGTCCTCGCCGCGATGAGCGGCGGCGTCGATTCGTCGGTCGCCGCCGCGCGCATGGTCGATGCCGGACACGACGTGGTCGGTGTGCATCTGGCGCTGTCGCAGGCCCCGGGTACCTTGCGGACCGGCTCACGGGGCTGCTGCTCCAAAGAGGACGCGGGCGATGCTCGGCGGGTCGCCGATGTACTCGGAATCCCGTTCTATGTATGGGATTTCGCGGACAAGTTCAAAGAGGACGTGATCGACGACTTCGTGTCGTCCTACGCCCGTGGTGAGACCCCGAATCCATGCGTGCGGTGCAACGAGCGGATCAAGTTCTCGGCGCTGGCGGCACGTGCGTTGGCATTGGGCTTCGACGCGGTGGCCACCGGACACTACGCCCGGCTGTCTGACGGGCGGCTGCGTCGGGCCGTCGACCGGGAGAAGGACCAGTCGTATGTGCTGGCGGTGCTGACCTCCGGTCAACTGCGCCACGCGGCGTTCCCGATCGGGGACACCCCCAAGTCGCAGATCCGCGCCGAGGCGGCCCGCCGCGGCCTGGCGGTCGCGGACAAGCCGGACAGCCACGACATCTGCTTCATCCCGTCCGGTGATACCCGCGCTTTCCTGGGGGCCCGAATCGGGGTGCGCCGCGGCTCGGTCGTCGACCAGCACGGCACCGTGCTGGCCACCCATGACGGGGTGCACGGCTTCACCATCGGCCAGCGCAAGGGACTCGGAATTGCGGGCCCGGGCCCGGATGGCCGGCCACGCTATGTCACCGCGATCGATGCCGACAGCGGCAACGTACAGGTCGGCTCGGCGGCCGACCTCGATGTCTGGCAGCTGACCGGGCAGCGGCCGGTGTTCACCGCTGGGACGCCGCCGGTCGGACCCGTCGAGTGCGCGGTGCAGGTGCGTGCCCACGGCGAGGCCGCCGGTGCGGTCGCCGAGTTGGCCGGCGATGAGCTGGTGGTTCGCCTGCGCACTCCGCTGCGCGGTGTGGCGCCGGGCCAGACGCTGGTGCTGTACCGCCCCGACCCGGATGGCGACGAGGTGATCGGCAGCGCCACCATCGCCTAGCCCGGCACGTTGGCGGCGATGTTGGTGATCACGATCGTCGACACCGACTCCGGGAATCCGCAGTAGGTGACCTCCATCAGCACCACCGACTTGACTCGGTAATCGCGTCCGCAGTCGCCGGGGCGAGTCTGCAGCGACCGTCCGTCGGCGATCCAGGGGCTGACGAACGCTGCCCCGGCGTCGGTGTTCGCGCAGTCCCGGACGGTGGCCACCAGGGCGTCGAAGGCATGACGTGCGGTGTTGGCATCGCGATAGGCCGCGGCGCCCTCAGAGATCAGGCCGCCGCGCGGCGGGTACTGGAACGTGGTCTTGTGGAACTCTTCGATGTCGGGTCCGAAGGTGGCGGTGTCCTCGTAGACGAACCGGCACTGCGGCGGCGCTGTCTGGGCGAGCGTGTCAACGTCGACCGGGGACTTGCCGTCCATCGACGGGATGATCGTCAGGTGCTCGTCGGCCCCGGTGATCGCGCGCATCCGGGACTGATCGAGCAGGACGTGGTCGACGTCGACGCCCGCGATGATGGGTTCGGTGCCGAAAGGGGCCACCGCGGCACCGCCAACCACGCGGGTGCACGCCGCGGCCAACAGCGCCGCACAGGCCACTAGCAACGATCGCGACATCATCGGCAGATCCTTCCTTGATCTGAGCGTAATCGCGCTGGCAGGCCCTGGCATGAGGTGCCGATAACTCGGTCGAATACGGTTGGCCGGTGAGCGTTTTCGCAACTGCCAGCGGCACCGGGTCGTGGCCCGGCACCGCGGCGCGGCCAGCGGCCGAGGTCGTCGTCGGCGAGCTCGGTGCCGCGATGGCCCACATTGTCGAGCTACCCGCCAGGGGAGTGGGCGCCGACATCGTGGGGCGCGCCGGCGCGCTGCTGATCGACGTGGCCATCGACACCGTGCCCCGTGGCTACCGGGTGGCGGCACGGCCCGGCGCGGTGAGCCGCCGGGCGGTCAGCCTGCTTGACGAAGACATCGACGCGCTGGAAGAGGCGTGGGAGACCGCGGGTTTGCGCGGCAGCGGCCGCCCGGTCAAGGTCCAGGCGCCCGGTCCGATCACACTGGCCGCCGAGCTGGAACTGGCCAACGGGCACCGGGCCATCACCGATCTCGGCGCCGTGCACGACATCGCCGCCTCACTGGCCGAAGGGGTCGCCACGCATCGCGCCGCGGTCTCTCGACGACTCGACACCCCCGTGGTGGTGCAATTCGACGAGCCGTTGCTGCCGGCGGCGGTGGCCGGGCAGCTCGCCGGAGTGACTACGCTGAGCCCGGTGGCCCCGATCGACGAGTCGCTGGCCACCACCATGCTGGACACCTGTGTGGCCGCCGCCGGCGCCGAGGTATCAGTGCACAGCTGTGCCGTGGCGTTACCGTGGAAAGTGTTGCAGCGCAGCAATATTGCCGCAATCTCGGTCGACGTGGCGACGCTGGAGGCCGCCGACCTGGACGCCATCGCGGAATTCGTCGAGTCGGGTCGCGCCGTCATACTTGGCGTCGTCTCGTCCAGGTCGTTGGCGCGGCGTCCGTCGGCGGAGCAGGTGGCCGCCGCCGTCGTGGCCGTCACCGACCGCCTCGGCTTCGGCCGCTCGGCGCTGCGCGATCGCATCGGCGTGACTCCGGCGTGCGGCCTGGCCGCGGCGACCCCGCAGTGGGCCCGCACCGCCATCGAACTGGCCCGGCGGGGCGCGGAGGCCTTCGCCGACGACCCCGACGCCATCTGAGAAAAGCGCAACCAAAAGGTTGCGCTTATCGTCGCCGCGTGGTGGACTGATGGGCAACCAGGAGGTTGCATATGAGTAAGGATCGCATTGCGAAGCGCGTTGTGCTGCGCGCGCCGCTGGAGAGCGTGTGGCGGGCCATCAGCGACGCCGAGCAATTCGGCCGCTGGTTCGGCGCCAGCTTCGATGGGCCCTTCGTCGCGGGAGCTTCGGTCACGGCGACGACCACCCCGACCACCGTCGACGACGAAGTCGCCAAGCGGCAGGAGGCGCACGCGGGCACGAAAAGCACCTGGCAGATCGTCGCGGTGGAACCGATGCGGAAGTTCGCCTACCGCTGGCATCCCTTCGCGATCGAAACCCTCGTGGACTACGACCGGGAACCGACCACGCTGGTCGAATTCACCCTGTCGGAAACGCCGGAGGGCGTGCTGCTCACCATCGTCGAATCCGGTTTCGACGCGATACCCCCGGGCCGCCGCTCCGTCGCCTTCGAGGCCAACTCCGAGGGCTGGGGCATCCAGTCCGACATCGTCCGCAGGTATGTGGAAAAGGCGTGAGCGCGCTGGCCGCGGTGGGGGCACCGCTCTTCGACGCGCTGGGCGACGCCAACCGACTGCGCATCATCGTGCGGCTCTGCGACCTAGGTCCCTGCTCGACATCGCAAGTGACGCAGGTGATTCCGGTCACCCGCCAAGCCGCCAGCAAGCACCTGCAGCTGCTGGAGTCCGCTGGTCTGGTCACGAGCAGCCGGCGCGGTCGCGAGCGCGTTTGGACCGTGCAGACCGAACCGCTGGCCCGCGCCAGCGACTACCTGACCCAGCTGTCGCGCCGGTGGGACGCCGCAGTGGAACGGCTGCGTGTATTCGTAGAAGGCTGAGTCGGCTGGCGTCACACACGACTCCCGGGCTTGGATCGGGTATGTGTCTTTCTGCCCGCCTCGCAGCGACAGCTTCCGCGGCTGTGCGGCGGGCAGATGGCGCACCGCTCCCAGGCGGGGCACGCGTGGCAGTTGTGACCAATGCGCCGCGGTCCCAGCGCTGTCGGCGTCCTCCGATAGCCTGCCAAGGTGAGTTCAGCAGAGGCTGATCCCGTCGCGCCCGAGGTCCGCCGGCTGTGGCGCGAACTGGCCGACGAGGTCCGCGAACACCAATTCCGCTACTACGTGCGTGACGCGCCGATCATCTCCGATGCGGACTTCGACCAGCTGCTGGGTCGGCTGGCCGCGCTCGAGGACGAGCATCCCGAGCTGCGCACGCCCGACTCGCCGACCCAACTCGTCGGCGGTGCCGGCTTCGCCACCGATTTCACCTCGGCGGAGCACCTGGAGCGGATGCTGTCCCTGGACAACGTGTTCAGCACTGAGGAATTCGACGTGTGGGCGGCGCGTATTCACGCCGAGGTCGGTAACGATGTCCCGTTTCTGTGTGAGCTCAAGATCGACGGTGTCGCATTGTCACTGGTGTATCGCGACGGACGGTTGGTCCGGGCCGCGACCCGCGGCGACGGCCGCACCGGCGAAGACGTCACGCTCAACGCACGCACGATTGACGACGTCCCCGAGCGGCTCACCCCCAGCGACGACTATCCGGTACCCGATGTGCTCGAGGTACGTGGTGAGGTGTTTTTCCGGGTCGCCGATTTCGAAGCGCTCAACGCCGCGTTGGTCGAAGACGGAAAGACACCGTTCGCCAACCCGCGCAACAGTGCGGCCGGATCGCTGCGGCAGAAGGATCCGGCCGTCACGGCTCGCCGCAAGCTGCGGATGATCTGCCACGGGTTGGGACATATCGAGGGATTTCGGCCGCCCACCCTGCACGACGCATATCTGGCGCTGGGCGCCTGGGGCCTACCGGTCTCCGAGCACACCACGCGGGTGAAGAACTCTGCCGGCGCGCTGGAACGCATCGCCTACTGGGGCGAGCACCGCCACGACGTGGCTCACGAAATCGACGGCGTCGTCGTCAAAGTCGACGACGTGGCGCTGCAGCGCCGGCTGGGTTCCACGTCGCGGGCCCCGCGGTGGGCGATCGCTTACAAGTACCCGCCGCAGGAGGTGCAGACCAAGCTGCTCGACATCCGGGTGAACGTCGGGCGCACCGGGCGGGTCACGCCGTTCGCGTTCATGACGCCGGTCACCGTTGCCGGGTCGACGGTTGGGCTGGCCACCTTGCACAACGCCGCCGAGGTCAAGCGCAAGGGGGTGCTGATCGGCGATACGGTGGTGATCCGTAAGGCCGGTGACGTGATCCCCGAAGTGCTGGGTCCCGTCGTCGACCTGCGCGACGGCACCGAGCGCGAATTCGTCATGCCCACAACGTGTCCCGAATGCGGAACCCCGCTGGCTCCGGCCAAGGAGGGCGACGCCGACATCCGCTGCCCCAACGCGCAGTCGTGCCCGGCGCAATTGCGTGAGCGGGTTTTTCACGTCGCCGGTCGCGGTGCTTTCGACATCGAAGGTCTCGGCTACGAGGCGGCCGTCGCACTGCTGAAGGCGCAAGTTATCGGCGACGAGGGTGACCTGTTCGGCCTGACCGAAGACGACCTATTGCGCACCGAGTTGTTCACCACCAAGAGCGGCGCGCTGTCTGCCAACGGCAAGCGGCTGTTGGTCAACCTGGACACGGCCAAGAAGCAACCGCTGTGGCGGGTGCTGGTGGCGCTTTCTATTCGCCACGTCGGCCCGACCGCTGCCCGCGCGCTGGCCACCGAGTTCGGCAGCCTGGATGCGATCACGTCGGCCACCACCGAGCAGCTGGCCGCGGTCGAGGGTGTGGGCCCGACCATCGCGGACGCGGTGACCGAGTGGTTCACCGTGGACTGGCATCGGGCCATCGTCGACAAGTGGCGATCGGCCGGCGTGCGGATGGCCGACGAACGCGACGCCAGCGTGCCCCGCACCCTGGAGGGGTTGACCATCGTGGTGACCGGTTCGTTGGCCGGCTTCTCGCGCGATGACGCCAAGGAGGCCATCGTGGCACGCGGCGGAAAAGCCGCCGGGTCGGTGTCGAAGAAGACCGCCTACGTCGTCGCCGGCGATTCCCCCGGATCGAAATATGACAAGGCCGTTGAACTCGGCGTGCCTGTCCTCGACGAGGATGGGTTCCGAAAGTTGTTGTCCGAGGGGCCTTCCGGCAATTCTGCTGAAGAATGACGACCTAGGGGGTACTACGGTGGGCAACAGATCCGGGCAACTTGGTACGGGGAAGTGCGGATGACCGATCGCGAGGTCCACCACGACGGATATCCGACACATCGCCGGAAGGCTCGCTTCGACTGGTCGAACACCCCGATGCATTGGGTTCCGGGCGACCCGTTTTCCACCCACATGTTGAATGTGTTGCATCTGCTGCTGCCGGCAAGCGAGCGTTGGTTCATTCAGGTCATCAACGAGGCGGAACCGCTGGTCGACGACGCGGAGCTGAAAGCGGCCATAAAGCCCTTTATCCAGCAGGAGTCCTGGCATGCCTGGGCGCACCAGATGGTCCTCCAGCACCTCGCAGAGCAGGGCATCGACACCACGCCATACACCGACAAGCTGCAAAAATGGCTGTCCAAGCTGGGTAACCGGCACCCGGGATGGCCACGGGTACTCCAGCGCTGGTGGCTCTACCGGCGCCTCGCGGTTGCCGCGGCATTAGAGCCCTTCAACGCCGCGTTGGGTCAATGGTTGATCCAGAACCGGGGCCTTGATTACGCCGGAGCCGACCAGACCATGCTCGACCTGCTGCGCTGGCACGGAGCCGAGGAGATCGAGCACCGCTCACTGGTGTTCGACGTCTACCAGAACGTGTGCGGCAACTACGCTTTGAGAGCGTTGACGATGCTGTCAACTGCGCCGACTTTCTCGCTCTGGTGGATTGCGGGAGTGCGGTTCTTGATGGCGCAGGACCCGACCATCAGCACCAAGCCGCGCTGGCGAGATTGGTTGCGAGCCGCCCGCCAGTACCGGCTGCCGGGACCATGGCTGGTCAGCGTGACGGTGCCGAGCCGCTACATTCGGCCCGGCCATCACCCCATCGCGGAGGCGTCCACGCAGCTCGCGATGGACTACCTGGCGCAGTCACCCGCGGCTCGCGCCGCCCGCGAACGGGCTGAAGCCCAGCCGCAATTCAGGACAACAGAGGCAGCCGCCACAGCGGAGTCGTCGGCTCCAGCAGCCATACCCGAATCGCGGTAAACCGGATGAGTCGCAACGTGCCGGTGATGAGCACGGCAGCCAGCGGCATGTTTCTCAGTGTTGCGGTCAGCACCGAGATCCGAAAGTCGTT
>JAFAID010000340.1 GCA_019236925.1 Mycobacterium sp.
GTCCTCGGTGGAATCACTTCGCTTCTTGAGCTCGATGATGGTGACCAGCTGCTCGGTACTGTTCACCGCGACTGATATCGCCGCGACCCGACCGCGTGTGATCTCTTGGACCGTCGCCTCGATGTCCTCTGGATAGTGATTACGTCCACGGATGATCAGCAGATCCTTGATGCGGCCGACGATGAACAGCTCACCCTCGTAGATGAAACCCAGGTCGCCGGTTCGTAGCCAGGGCCCGTCAGGCGTGCCAGGCGAAGGGTCGACGAGCGTTGCGCCAAAGCAACGCTGCTCCTCCGGGGTTTTGCGCCAATAGCCGTCTGCGACATTGTCGCCGTGTACCCAGATCTCGCCGACGAAGTCCTGCGGGCATTCACGATGTGTCTCGCTGTCGACGATTCGCAGCGTGGGTGATTGCGGCACTTTGTATTTCACCAGCGCCGTGCCGCTCCCGGCTGCACACCGCTCAACGCGGCCCGCGCCCAGCTCGCCGACATCGAAGTGAACCGCCGGCGATAATTCATTCCAGGCGCCAGCCGCCACGAAGACGGTGGCCTCCGCCAAGCCGTATGAAGGACGCATCATGTGGTCTTGAAAATTGAAGTGCGCAAACCGATCGACGAAGCGCTGCAAGGTGGCCGGCTCGACACGTTCGGCACCGCTGATGATGCCCAGCACGTCACCGAGGTCGAGCCCGGCCAGGTCACTATCGGTTGTTTTGCGGGCGGCCAAGTCAAAGGCGAAGTTAGGCGCCGCTGACCACGCGTGCGGATTGCTGGCCAGGGATTGCACCCATCTGGCCGGCCGCTCCAAGAACGAAATCGGACTCGTCAGCTCGCCGCGATAGCCGCCCAGGATTGGTGCGCAGACACCCAACACCAAACCCATGTCATGGTAAAAGGGCAACCACGACACAATCGTGATATCCGATGGGGCTTTAGAGTTCGCGAAAAAGCTGACCATCAGCTGCTCGAAATTCACCGTGAGGTTGCGGTGCGAGAGCATGACACCGGTCGGCAATCGGGTTGAACCCGAGCTGTACTGCAAATACGCGATGCTGGGCAAATCACCTGTGGTCGGAAGGCTTGTTCCGCCATCGACATCGAGATTCAACGAATCGATCTCGACGATCTTTGGCGCAGTGTCCATACGTGATTGGTCAATGTGATCGCCGACATCCTCCGCGGCCGCGGACGTTGTGAGAACAACCGAGGGCGACGTATCGGCAAAGACCGCACCCACACGCTCATAACTCGAGCCGCGGTGCGGCAACGGGAGCGGAACCGCGACGAGCCCGGCCTGCATGGCTCCCAGGAATGCCAGGATGTAATCAAGGCCCTGCGGGGCCAGGATTACTGCCCTGTCTCCGACCGACCCATGAAGGAGGATCTCGCGCGCCACATTCATTGTGCGGCGGGATAACTGCGTCCATGTGAGACTCTCGGGAACACCCGCCCAGTCGTTCTCGTAATCGGTGAAGGTGAACGCTACGTCATTAGGCCGAAGGCTTGCGCGCCCGTGCAGCATCGAAAGAATAGAGGACTGGGGCATAGGCGTCAGATTTCGTCCGTACTGAATAGTTGGCTGTGGCTGGAATCAGGGGCCGGTTTCGCCTGCGCCGTGCGACAGCACGGACATGGCACCGGCGAGGATCTGCGAGAACGGGTCCGCGCCGCCGCCGAATGTCGCCTGGTTGGCCGGTGCAGTGACGGCCGCGGGGTCGAAGCCGTGCACCGGATCCACCTGGACCGGAGCGGTCGACGGGTTGTCGTTTCGCGAATAGCCCGCGTTCACCCGGGGGATCAATATCGCGTCAAGCTTGTTCAGCGTGTCCTCGGGGATCCCGATGTAGGCCAGCGGCATCACCAGCGGAAGGTGCTTTTGCGGGACCATGATCGTGGTGTCTTTCGCGCCCCTGGAGTTGATCGTCGTCCTGATGTTCTGCGGCGGCACCATGCTCGCGTTCGTGAAGGCCACCGCGGTGTGACCGGTGGCCAGGCCCATCAGCGTGTTGGCGAGAGCGAACATGTTGTCCGGCCGGTCGGGGAAGTCGGCGATCGAGTCGTAGGCAGCCACGAACCTATTGGTGTCGTACTGGCTCTCGTACGGCGGCGGCATGGTGTAGTCCAGTGCCGGAACAACGCTGCCGACCGGGAAAGTGGCGGACAGGAAGCTCTGACCGAAGGCGTGATGCCCGATCGGGTCGCCGAACGTGGCGAAGTTCAGCGTGTTCGGCGGGGGAGCAGTCGGGTCATTCGCCAGCCGAGCCTGCGCGCCGTCGACCACGAACCCGCCCTCGGACAAGCCGATCGCAGTACCGGGGCCACCGGTTTTGATCGCCGCATCGAGATTGTCTACTCCCACATCGACCGACTCGCCGACGCTGGGGCCGTCCAAACCCAAGCCCGGAAAGTTAGCGTCGAGCTTGCCGATGCCCGGGAAGAGCCGCTCCAGCACGTGCCCCTGAACCTGCCCTGCGGGGTAGCGGACGATTTCACGCTGCTGGCCGGGGAACCATTGGGCGCCCTCCATGCGAATGTACTCGTCATAGGGGATGCCGAGTACGTGAGCACCGCCGAGGGCGTACGCGGTCTGGTCACCCGGTGCCCCGGGAGTCGGTGGCCCGCTGATGGGTGTGTCATCCGCCGACGCCGTCCCGACGCCGAAACATGTTGTGGCGCTGACAGTTACCAGCGCCGTAACCCCTGCGAGTAGTCTCTTCA